>NZ_JBQTDC010000050.1:0-20424 GCF_052353045.1 Halomonas sp. AOP7-B1-5
CTATCTTCATGGAGTATTTCATCAACTTGATGACTGATTTTACGATCCAACTCGACAATCATGCTGTCGACCAGACCTTTATTAACATTAGGCGCCGCTGTATCACTATTGAGTAATTCAGCGATAAATGCAGCGACTCCCTGCTTTGCCACATCGTAACCTTCATCGGCGGGCGCCATCCGTGTTTGCGCCATCACTTGATCAAGTAGTGATACTTCCGCTTCTGTTTCAACTGCTGCCGCTGTTTGCTTGGCCGTTTTACTCATTGCGTTGTCCCACGTTCGTTATCCAGGAATGAAAAAGCACTTTAATAATCAGTGACATCAGTCACTTTTATTATCAGCTTCAATCAGCTCCAACTCATTCAGCAGTTGCTGGCGTGCTTCATCATTCTCTAAAAGCTTCTGTAGACGATCACGAAACGCCGGAACGTTACCTAACGGCCCTTTTAGCGCCACCAGCGCCTCACGCAGCTCCACTAACTTGCGCAGCTCCGGCACCTGCTTTGCAATGGCATCTGGAGAGAAGTCAGAAAGCGATTTAAATTCCAGATTAACGGCCATATCATTTGGCTCATTGCTTTCTTCCAGGCGGTTAGGCACAGAAGCCTGTAACCCTAAATTCGCCTCGCGCATTACCGATTGGAAATTATTCTTGTCTATCGAGACTGCTTGACGCTCTTCAATAGGCGCATCCTCTTCGCCGCCTTTGAAATCGCCCACAACTAACAGTTTAAGAGGAAGCTCTGTTTCGGCCTGCTGATCACCTGTAGCGGGCACGTACTTAATATTAATGCGCTCTTTTGGCGCGACCGTCCCTTGTTTTGCCATAGTGTCACCTTTAATAAATAGAGCAATTCAATTAGAAATGGTTATCAAGATCGAAAGGAAGAAAACTAATGGAGAGGAAGGGATGTGGCTAGTTGAAACAAACTGGCTAGCAAGCAAATCGCCTTGTCAGCGCAGAACAAAAATACTAACTTAGCCAGCATTTAGAAGACTTTAAGGGATATTCGGCACACTTTTAGCAAAAACAAAAAAGCAAATTTTATTTTGTAAGAAATATCTTACAAAAACTATAGCGAATGTCTTAAGGAAAAAGACCGAAATCACGCACAAAGCTAGCCAAAAAATTAAATGGTTTAACTGCCTCAAGAGAGCATAAGTTAACTTTATGTGCGTTCTAAACCGTTATTAACAGCATATTTAAGTTACTTTTCTAAAATTTTCAAACACAAACCGTTACATTAAAAAGAAAAATTATAGCTTAGCGGTATGGGCAAGCAATTATTTGCCAAGCTAGCAATAACTTGCTCAACATTTGGCAAGCCATTGCCTAATTATAATTAACAAAAACCCAAAGTATAATATAAGCTTTTGAAATTATTATAAATCAATCTCAATGGCATGCTAAATGCCCTTTACTTGACGTCTTATCGACATTCATCACTATTAACGTCAAGGAGCAGACCATGCCAACACCATGTTATATCAGCATCGAAGGCCAGACTCAGGGTAACATCACCTCAGGTGCCTTCACTCCTGATTCTGTCGGCAATATTTACGTCGAAGGTCATGAAGATGAAATGCTGGTTCAAGAATTCAAGCATATTGTAACCGTACCGACTGACCCACAGTCCGGTCAGCCGTCTGGTCAGCGTGCGCACAAGCCATTTGTGTTTACGGTGGCACTGAATAAATCCGTTCCGCTGATGTACAACGCACTCGCGTCAGGCGAAATGCTGCCGAACGTTGCATTAAAGTGGTACCGCACCTCTGTGGAAGGTAAACAAGAGCACTTCTTTACCACGACACTGACGGATGCCACGATTGTTGATATCAACCTGCGCATGCCGCACGCCCAGGATATCAACAAGTCAGAATTCACTCAGCTGATGGATGTTTCTCTGGCCTACCGTAAGATTGATTGGGAACACACCGTCGCGGGCACCTCTGGCTCTGACGATTGGCGCGCACCGATCGAAGGCTAAGCCTTTGTATGACGCTCGCATTAAAAAACCCCTTCCAGTTGGAAGGGGTTTTTCTTGGTCAGTACAAGGCTATCTAGACAAAGCGCCCAAGGCCTACGGCGCTGCGCAGCTTATCCATAGTCATGGCCGCTTCTTCGCGCGCGCGCAAAGCACCTTTTTGCAAGACACTTTCGATATAAGCGGGGTCTTCCATCAGCGCCGCATAGCGCTCGCGTGGCTCAGCCAGGTGTGCATTGAGATATTCAAACACCTGATTTTTGGCATCCCCCCAGCCAATACCCGCGGCATACTGTTCGCGCAGGGCGGCCGTTTCGCTTTCATTGGCAAACGCTGAATAAATCTGGAACAGCGTGCAGGTCTCCGGATCTTTAGGTTCGCCGGGCTCAAGCGAGTTGGTCTTGATTTTACGCACTAGCTTTTGAAGCTTTTTTTCAGGCGAAAACAGCGGGATCGTATTGTTATAGCTTTTGGACATCTTGCGTCCATCCAGCCCCTTCAACACCTCGCCTGTCTCACTTACCACAGCTTCGGGTAGCGTAAAGTACTGCCCTTTATAAAGGTGGTTGAACCGCCCAGCCATATCACGCGCCATTTCGATGTGCTGAATCTGGTCGCGCCCTACCGGCACCTTGTTGGCGTTGAACATCAAAATATCGGCAGCCATCAATACCGGGTAGCCAAACAGGCCCATGGTGACGCCTTTATCAGCATCCTGGTCGCCCGCCTCCTCGTTCTCAGCCACGGCGGCCTTATAGGCATGGGCACGGTTCATTAGCCCCTTGGCGCAGACACAGGAAAGCATCCAGGAGAGCTCTTGAACTTCAATCAAGTCAGACTGGCGGTAAAAGATTGCGTTGTCAGTATCCAGCCCAAGCGCCAGCCAGGTCGCGGCAATTTCCAGGCGTGACTCTTGTACGCGTTTCGGGTCCTGGCATTTAATCAGGGCGTGATAATCCGCCAGAAAATAAAACGACTGCACGTTGGGGTCCTGGCTTGCTTCGATAGCCGGTTTAATCGCACCAACGTAGTTGCCTAAGTGCGGTGTACCGGAGGTTGTAATACCGGTTAGGACACGGGTTTTGGCAGTTTGACTCATGGTGTTTAAGCTCTTGGGCAAATAGCCCTATCATAACGCGCTGATTTACGCGTGGCGAATAGCATTAGCGTAAGCCCGCCAACTGCCATTGAGGTTCAGCGTCAGTCTTATGAAACCTAAGCTGCGTGACGCTTGAGTCATAAGGCGCTTGCCCGCGGCGCCTGGCGGTAATACTCACTCGATCATTGCTGAGTTTTTTAATATCGATTGCGATATCTTCGGCCAGCAGGTCATGTTTGGCGGTATCACCACCCACCGCTAAATGGCTGAGAAATGTCTTAAACACGCCCCTATCTAATAACACATCTTGTTCTTCTGGCTGGAGTCGATATATCTCGCCGGTTCCCAGCGCTTGGGCGCCTGTTGTTATACTGTTTAAGAAAGCGTCCCGTTTGTCTACATGCTGACTATCCGCCAAGGAAGTCAGCAGGCCTTCATCGACCATTTGTGCCTGCACTGAGGCACGAAAATTACCTGCCAAACGCTCATCAATGAGTGCTGACTGCATGCTGGCGACACCGAGTAACAGTGCCGCGGAAAGCATCGCCATTACGACGACTAATGCAGCCCCTTGTTGGTGCTTCATAGGCTAATGTCGGCTGGGTTAATTACCTGGCTTCGCTGCATTACGTGCCATATAAAGGGTGCTTGTTCTGAATCTGCAAACCGCAAGGTTATACGGTACAACCCCGCTACGCCCTGAACATCTTGTTCAAAAAGATTAACGGCATGGCAATCACGGCTGCCTTTATAAAGTCCCTCAATCAATGGCTGGCCATTTCGGCGTAGCGCACAGGTGTTATCGTTAACTAACGATTGGCTAATCTCATAGCGGCTTCCTGCTCCGTGACGAACGTCTCGCGTTAGTGCCTCGGCAGCAAAGATAACGGCTTCCTGTTGACGACTGATCGTCTCCACACGAGTAAAGGTGGTCACCGTGGTTAATAAAAGCTGCCCAGCGCCTAGAATAATAATCGCCCCGATGACCATGGCGACCATGACCTCAACTAGCGTAAAGCCCGCTTGGCGTTTATAGACCACTACGCCCCCTCACTTAACGGTAGTGTAAATACGTAATCAAGGGGCTCTTGCGCCTCTTGTGAAGGCCAGGCGTTAACCACAATGGAGACGGCAAAGTGACAGCTTCCATCAACCACGGTGCGCTCAACGTCACCTGTGGAACCTTCAAGCGGCGCATTCAGGCCTTCAAACCACTGGGCTCGCCAAGCGCTTCTCAGGCTAGCAAGATCAATGCGGCGGCAATTCTGTGTCGTTGCAAGCCGTCCCCAGGCGCTTTCCTGAATATCGACAGCTGCCAGGCTCGCGGCCGAATATTGATAGCCGGTCGAGGCACTTTGCAGCGAGGTTAATTGCATTGCCGCAATCCCCATAAGCCCAAACGCTAAAAGCGCCAAGGCAATCAGTGCCTCAACCAGCGTAAACCCGCGTTCGCGCTGCATTTACCAGCAATCCTTGGGTAAACGTTCTCCTCGGCTATTGAGCGTAATAGCCGTTTCGCAACCATCGTCTTGAAGCGTAGAAGCGCTTAGCAGATAGCCATCCTCCGCCTCCGCTGAAAGTGCCAGAGTATAGTGCTTGCCGGGAGATTGAGAGGGAATGTCACATTCATGATAGGTATATGTGCGGGAGTTGCAGCGTTCCAGCTCAGCGGCTGCCTGCATCAACCCCGCATGCGCATCGGTACGCAGGGAGGCTTGGAGGTGACGGGTATAGATAGGATAGGCCATGGCCGCAATGAGGCTGATAATGCCCATTACCACCACAAGCTCAATAAGCGTAAAACCGCGCTGGCACTTTGGCTTGCCACCAGCGCGTAAAGCATAGAGATAAAACGTCAAATAATGCTCCTGCTCAGGCCACCGCATACACTTTCAGTATGTCGGAAACCGATGCGCAGTGCATTAGCTGCTGACGATTACCTGCTCACGAAGCTCTTTAGGCATGGAGAACGTAATATTCTCTTCCCGGCCAAGCAGCTCTTCAGGCATGGCAGCGCCTAGGGATTGCAGCTTGGCGATAACCCCTTTGACCAGCACTTCCGGAGCGCTTGCGCCAGCTGTAACGCCGATACGACCAACGCTTTCAAGCCAGGCGGCATCAATCTGATCGGCATTATCGATCAGATATGCTGGAGTCCCCATGCGCTCGGAAAGCTCACGTAGGCGGTTGGAGTTTGAGCTATTGGGACTTCCTACAACGAGTACCAAGTCACTGTCGGCGGCAAGCTCGCGCACTGCATCCTGGCGGTTTTGCGTGGCGTAGCAAATATCGTCCTTACGCGGACCGCTGATCTCGGGAAACTTGTCGCGCAAAGCGTCGATGACCTTGGCCGTATCGTCCATCGAAAGCGTCGTTTGCGTCACGAAGGCCAGCTTGGAAGGGTCGTTGACGACCAGATTGGCAACGTCCTGTTCATCTTCCACCAAATAGATATGCCCGCCGTGAGCCGTATCGTAACGTCCCATGGTGCCTTCTACTTCCGGATGGCCCGCATGCCCGATCAGCACGCACTCATGGCCACGCTTGGCGTAGCGCAGCACTTCCAAATGCACCTTTGTAACTAACGGGCAGGTAGCATCAAATACTTTCAGCCCACGCCGGTCGGCATCGGTTTGAACAGCCTGAGAAACACCGTGGGCCGAAAAAATCACGATCACGTCATCCGGCACTTCGTCGAGTTCTTCCACGAAGACAGCCCCACGCTCGCGCAGGGTTTCCACCACAAAGCGGTTATGCACCACTTCATGACGGACATAAATGGGCGGGCCAAACACGTCGAGGGCTCGATTGACGATATCGATAGCGCGATCCACGCCGGCACAAAAACCACGCGGATTGGCCAATTTGATCTGTATGGGCTGTGCTTGCGTCGATTGCATAATAGCGCCTTGATGCGTAAACGCATCGCTAGTGAATAATAAACTAGTGCGTAGTGACGGGCTTAACGTCGAGAATCTCGACTTCAAACGTTAATGTACGCCCTGCCAGCGGATGGTTAAAGTCCACCTCTACGCGATCACCTTCAATGGTTTTGACCACACCAGGCAATTCCGTTCCCGCTTTATCGGCAAACGACATGACCATCCCCAGTTCAGGCTCTTCATCACCGAAATCGGCCCGCTTCAGCGTCTGAATATTCTGTGGATTGTGCTGACCAAACGCATGCTCAGGGGTTATTTGAAACGTCCCGCTTTGGCCCGCGGCCATGCCTTTAATGGGATGCTCAAAGCCTGGCGGCAGATTGCCATCGCCGAACTGGCAGACAGCCGGTGCCTTCTCTTTGGTTGAATCCACCACCGTGCCATCTTCAAGCTTTAAGGTGAAGTGCAGCGTCACTTCCATCCCGTCGTCAATTAGGTAATCGCTCATTACTCTGCTCGCTATTGGGTGACACCGCGGCCGTAGACCTCGTGGGTGAGACCGCGGGTTGATTAAACCACTCTTCGATCAGGTCACAGTCCGATGAGCTTTCTTACGACGTCGCTCACCCATAACTGATTCCCAGATTAATCCGATGGCGCCTAAGACAATACCAATATCCGCCACGTTGAACGCTGGGTAGTACCAGCCGGCCACATGAAACGATAGAAAGTCGACCACGTAGCCATGCACCAGACGGTCATACAGATTACCCAGCGCCCCACCAATGATCAGCGGCAGTGAAATGGCCAGCAGCTTTTCATCCGCCCTGACCCGTGAAAGCCAGATGGTCAGGCCCACGCTTGCCCCTATGGCAATAATGGCGAAAAACCAACGCTGCCAGCCCGGGTGAGTGCCTAGAAAGCTGAACGCCGCCCCGGTGTTATGTATTAACGTCAGATTGAAAAACGGCAGCACTTCCACCGGCTGCAGATACCCCAGCTGACTGCTGGCAATCGCCTTGGTGGCCAGATCCAGCACAATCACAGCGACGGCCAGCCACAACCAGCGCAACGGCTGCCGCATGGGCGGCCGAGTGCTTGTGGAGGCGACAGGTTCAGGCTTAGGCATAGCGACGCACCTCACCCGGGCCATCCGGCAGGTTAAGGATCGAGCGCTCACAGAGCGTGGGGTGTTCAGGATGCGTACCCACGTCTGGGCGACGCTCCCAGCTACGTTCGCACTTATCAAACGTGCTGGCCACAACTGCTACCTTGAGCCCGTCAAGCTCGCTATAGGCGGATGCATCGGCATCCGCAAGCGGCTTGAGGGTCGCTTCCGAAGTAATCAGCACAAAGCGCAGCTCATCGCCCAGGCGTGACAGCAATACATTGAGTTCATCGCTGACATACAGGGTAACTTCGCTATCCAGCGAGCCTTTGATGGCGCCCTCGCTGCGCGCTTCTTCCAAGCGCTTATTCACCGCCTGTTTGACCTCAAGCACAGCTTCCCAGTACTCGCGGCCCATCTCGGCGTCGGCATCAAGGGGAGTCAGGCCGGTATAGTAGGTTTCCAGCAGTACGCTATCGCCACGCTTGCCTGGGATATGCTCGTAGATCTCTTCGGCGGTGAAGGAGAGGATCGGTGCAACCCAGCGAGATAACGCCTCGATGACGTGATAAAGCGCACTCTGACAGCTGCGTCGTGCCAGCGAATCGGGCTGAGTGGTGTACTGACGATCCTTGATGATATCTAGGTAAAAACCGCCCAAATCGCGCGAACAGAAAGTGTGCACCTGCTGGTACACGTCCAGGAAGCGGTACTCTTCATACGCTTTCTGAATGCGCTCCTGCAGCTGCAATGCACGATCGACGACCCAGCGATCCAGAGCGATCATATCGTCAAAGGCCACCATATCGCGCGCTGGGTCAAAACCGGTCAGGTTACCCAGCAGAAAGCGCGACGTGTTGCGAATACGCCGATACACGTCCGCTGTACGCTTGAGGATCTCATCCGACACGGCCATTTCATTGGAGTAATCGGTCGAGGCCACCCACAGACGCAGAATATCCGCGCCCAGCTTGTCCATCACCGACTGCGGCGCAACAACGTTGCCCAGCGACTTGGACTGCTTACGGCCTTGCGAGTCGACAGTAAAACCGTGGGTCAGCAGCTGACGATACGGTGCATGGCCGTCGATTGCCGAGCCGGTCAGCAGCGACGAGTGGAACCAGCCGCGGTGCTGGTCAGAACCTTCCAGATACAGATCAGCCCGCGGGCCGCTTTCATGGCCATGGGGGTGAGAGCCGCGCAGCACATGGCGGTGCGTGGTGCCTGAGTCAAACCAGACATCCAGCGTGTCAGTGATCTTGTCGTACTCGGCGGCTTCAGCACCCAGCAGCTCGGCGGCATCCAGGCTGAACCAGGCATCGATGCCCTGCTCCTGCACGCGCTTGGCGACTTCTTCCATCAGCTCGATGGTGCGCGGATGCAGCTCGCCAGTTTGTTTATGCAGGAAGAACGGAATCGGCACGCCCCAGTTACGCTGGCGCGAAATGCACCAGTCCGGGCGGTTGGCGATCATGCTGTGCAGACGCGCCTGGCCCCAGGCGGGGGTGAACTGAGTTGCTTCGATACCTTCCAGCGCACGCTCACGCAGGGTTTTACCGTCTTTCCCTTGAATATCCATGCCCACGAACCACTGGGCCGTCGCGCGGTAGATGACCGGCGTTTTGTGGCGCCAGCAGTGCATGTAGCTGTGCACAATGGGCTTATGGGCCATCAGCGCACCCACTTCTTCAAGCTTGGCGACGATGTTGGGGTTGGCTTTCCAGATCATCTGGCCGCCAAAGAACGGCAGATCATCAACGTACACGCCGCTGCCCTGTACCGGGTTGAGCATGTCGTCAAAGCTCATGTCGTGGGCGCGGCAGGTATTGAAGTCATCCAGGCCGTAAGACGGCGCCGAGTGCACGATACCGGTACTGCCCACTTCCGATTCGACATAATCAGCCAGGTAAACAGGTGACAGGCGATCATAGAACGGATGGCGGAAGTTGATCAGGTCAAGCTTCTCGCCTTGAGTGGTGGCAATGACCTCACCTTGTAAACCAAAGCGCTCAAGGCAGCTTTCCACCAGCTCTTCGGCAAGCAGCAGCAGGCGCTCGCCGGTATCCACCAGCGCGTAGGTAAATTCGGGGTGAACGTTGAGCGCCTGGTTGGCAGGAATCGTCCAAGGCGTGGTGGTCCAGATCACGACTGCCGCCGGCTTGGGCAGCTCGCTCAGGCCAAACGCAGCGGCAAGCTTGTCGGCATCTTCCACCGGGAAGGCAACATCGATCGCATCTGACTTCTTGTCCTGATACTCGACTTCCGCCTCCGCCAGGGCCGAGCCGCAGTCAAAGCACCAGTTGACCGGCTTCAGGCCTTTGAAGACGTAACCCGCTTCAACCATGTCGGCCAGCGCGCGAATCTCGCCCGCCTCATTGGCGTAGTCCATGGTGCGGTAAGGATGATTCCAGTCGCCAATGATCCCCAGGCGCACGAAGTCAGCCAGCTGCGTTTCGACCTGGGCACCGGCGTATTCACGGCACAGCTCACGGGCTTTTTCAGGCGCCAGGTGTTTGCCGTGCGTGGTTTCTACCTTGTGCTCAATCGGCAGACCATGACAGTCCCAGCCCGGCACGTAAGGGGCGTCAAAGCCCGCCAGGTTTTTCGACTTGACGATAATATCTTTTAAAATCTTATTAACGGCGTGACCAATATGGATACTGCCGTTGGCGTAGGGAGGGCCATCGTGCAGTACAAACAGCGGTGCACCTGCACGCGCTTCGCGCAGGCGCTGGTACAGATTCATATCCTGCCAGCGTGAAACACGCCCCGGCTCCTGCTTGGGCAGCATGCCACGCATGGGAAAGTCGGTTTCAGGCAAGTTTAGCGTGTGCTTATAGTCCATGGTTCGGTCAGCCGTTGTTAGTATCGGCAGCGTCATCCGCCGAAGAAGGATCAGAAGAATTTGTCTTGGAAGCCGTTGTCTTGGAAACCGTTGTATTGGAAACCACTGTATTTGAAATCATGGCCTCACGCCCAAGCGGGGCCGAGGCCAGCGGTAGCGCGGTAGTACGGTCAGTGACTGCCGTCGCAAAGTAGCGATGCGCTTGACCCTGATCGCGCTCAATTTGCGCTTTTAGCGCATCAAAGTTGTCGAATTTCACTTCCCCACGAAGCCGCGCACAGGGAAATACCGTCATGCGCTTGTCGTAGAGGTCACCATCAAAATCAAACAGGTGCACTTCCAGGGTGGGCCGTTTGGAACCCACCGTAGGCCGAAAACCTACGTTGGCGACCCCATAATGGCGCTGGCCGTTTTCAAGCGTCACCCCAACGGCATAGACGCCGCGCAGGGTTAATGGCTGAGGCAACAAGGGCAGATTCGCCGTGGGTACGCCGATAGTGCGGCCCAGCTGCTGGTCACGCACCACACGCCCTTCAAGCGAGTAAGCCCGGCCCAGCAGGCTTGCCGCCACGGCGAAGTTACCGCTGGCAAGCAAGGTACGCACCCGGGAGCTTGAAACACGCTCATTCTCGACCGTAAAGGTTCGGGTATGCTCCACTCCAAAGCCGCGCTCTTCGCCTACCGCCGCCAACAGCGCGAAATCGCCCTGCCGGTCGCAGCCAAAACGAAAGTCATCGCCGACCACCAGATGCTTAACATTCAGCCCTTTGATCAACACCTGATCAATAAATTCACGCCCGGTCAGACTTCTAAGCGCGTTATTGAAAGGCAGGCACAATACCTGCTCAGCGCCGTACTGGCCTAATAGACGCACCTTTTCACGCAGGCGCGTCAAGCGTGGCGGGGCCTGGTCGCCGGCAAAATACTCACGCGGCTGGGGCTCAAACACGACCACCGTTAACGGCACGTTCAGGCGGGCGGCATGTTCACGGCACTGCTGCAAAATCGCCTGATGGCCACGATGCACGCCGTCAAAATTACCAATGGTAGCGACGCAGCCACGTTGTGCCGCCGCCAGATTGTGCAGTCCTCGAATGACGCGCATGGCACCTCAGCCGTTAATAATTTGCCGCTCCCAGGCCTTATCAGGCTTAGGCGAGGCATAAAAACCTCTGATTATAGCGAACCTACGCTAATATATGTCTAACTCTCTACGTTTCAACGTATCGATTTAGCTTTGCATCTTAAAATGCCGCGGCCGCAAACCAAACGCCGCCAGCCAGACAAAGTAAAGCGAACCGCCCAATCCGACCAGGCCACTCACCCAGGCAACCCGCTGCCACAGGCTAAACCCAAGCCATTCCTGCCACCCAGGCGACACTACATAGAGGGCGACCGCCATTAACGCGCTGCCCCCCAGCAGCTGCACCGCATAACGCCCCCAGCCCGGCTGAAACACCAACACACCCTGCTTGTGCAACAAGTACCCCAGCAGACCAGCATTCAAAAATGCCGAAAGCGCGGTGGCTAACGCCAGGCCGGCATGGGCCAGCGGCCAGATCAAAATAAGGTTGAACACCATATTAGCGACCATGGCGATGATACCCACCTTCACCGGCGTTTTGGTGTCCTGGCGGGCAAAAAAACCAGGCGCCAATACCTTGATCAACATAAAGGCTACCAGGCCAAAGGCATAGGCGCGCAGGCTCATCGCCGCCATTTGGATATCGTTATCGGTCATTGCGCCATAGTGAAACAGCGTAATCAACAGAGGTTCCGCCAAGACGGCCAGCGCCAGCGCAGCGGGCAGGCCTAACAGCAGCACCACACGAATCGCCCAGTCGAGCATGGCGGCAAAATGCTCCTTGGACTGCGAGGCATGGCGCTTGGAAAGCGCAGGCAAAATGACCGTGCCAATCGCCACGCCAAACACACCCAACGGCAGCTCGACCAGGCGATCAGAGTAATAAAGCCAGGAGACGCTACCCGCGGCAAGCAGCGAAGCCAATACGGTATCCAGCAATAAGTTGATTTGCGATACCGACACTCCAAACAGCGCGGGGGCCATCAGCTTTAAAATACGCTTAACGCCGTCGTGGGCAAAATTTGGCCAGGGCGTGGGCATGAGCCCTAAGCGCATTAAAAACGGCACCTGGAAAACCAACTGGGCAGCCCCGGCAATCAGCACGCCCCACGCTAGTGCCATGGCGGGTTCTTCCATTAGCGGCATTAAAAATAGCGCCGCCCCAATCAGTGAAAGATTGAGCAAAACCGGGGTAAACGCAGGCACCGCAAAGCGGTTCCAGGTATTGAGTACGCTGCCTGAAAATGCCGTGAGCGAAATAAGCAGCAAATACGGGAACGTCAGCCGCAGCATATCGGCCGTCAGCGCGTGCTTGTCAGGGTCGCTACCAAAGCCTGGGGCAAATACCCAGATCAGCCAAGGCGCGCACAGCATCGCAATGGCAGTGATCAGGGCCAGCAACGCCGTTAAACTACCCGCCACTGCGTTTAAAAGCTCGCGGATTTCCTGCTTACTGCGCTGGGTCGAGTATTCGGAAAGCACCGGCACAAAGGCCTGGTTAAAGGCGCCTTCGGCAAACAGACGGCGTAGAAAGTTAGGAATCTTGAAAGCCACAAAAAACGCGTCCGCGCCATCGCCCGCCCCGAGCAGGGTCGCGACCACCACATCGCGCACCAATCCCAATACGCGCGAAAGCATGGTCATGGCACTCACCACCAGCCCTGAGCGCATTAGCCCACGGCGTGGCGGCACATCAAGCGTGGTAGAGGTTTCGTTAGGGGGCGTGCTTTGGGTCATTTTTTGATCCATGGGCGCTGGCAACCAATACCCATCAAGGGGCGCTAGGCTTCGTATGAAAACTGCTTACGCTCGATCATGCTGCGTTAAAAATCGGCTCAAAATACTCATTTACACCCTGTAAACTCCGTTTTTTCGCCGATTTTTGCCTTGCCTGATCTTCGCTCACCGACTTTTCATACAAAGCCAGAATAAAACCATCAGACACAAAAAAACCGGCCGCAGCCGGTTTTTTTATGGCGCCTGCCGGCTTACGCCGCCAGAGCCTTAATACGCTTGTTCAAACGGCTTTTCAGGCGCGCTGCTTTCTTCTTGGAAAGCACGTCCTTATCAGCGATACGGTCAACGACCGGCTGCATTGCCTTGAACTCTTCCATCGCCTTAGCGTGGTCGCCAGTGCCAATCGCTTTGATCACACGCTTGATATAGGTGCGGACCATGCTGCGCTGGCTGGCTTTCAGGACGCGACGAGTCTCGGCCTGGCGGGCGCGCTTGCGTGCTTGCTTGCTGTTCGCCACAGGTATCTCCTTGGAGAATAAAGGTTGCCGCTAATTCGGCAACGGATTAACTATGTATGCGCCGCTGATGTGCTCACTATTAAAGGTGCCCACCACACGACTTCCTTAACAACCAATTGATTTGACGAGCAATTAAGCTAAGTCAAAGTGTGTGACCGGCAGTCAATCTGGCTGCCCGCCCACGGGTCTTGTCTGAGAGGATGGCGTAGTCTATCACGCGTAAAGCGCCCTTGCTAGCGCATTATAAAACGTCCTTCAAGCCTTTTTAGGGCAGCGGCTGGCCTGTCGGGGCAAGTATCTTGCGTAAAAAATGCTGCGTACGCGGGTCTTTAGGCGCGGTGAACAATTCCTCGGGCGGGGCTTGCTCGATGATCTGCCCTTCATCCATAAAAATCACCCGATCCGCCACGTCACGGGCAAACTGCATTTCGTGGGTGACGATAATCATGGTTTGCTGTTCAGTGGCAAGCTGCTTCATCAAGCTCAGTACTTCATCCACCCATTGCGGGTCTAATGAAGAGGTGGGCTCATCAAACAAAATCACATCGGCGTTGGCGGCCATCGCCCGGCCAATGCCAACACGCTGCTGCTGGCCGCCGGAAAGTGCCGCCGGATAAGCATCGGCCTTATCGGCCAGGCCAATACGTTTAAGAATTTCTCTTGCCCGCGCATGGGCTTTTTCCTTGGGCATTTTATCCACGACGATCATGCCCTCACTAATGTTCTGAAGCGCCGTTTTATTGGCGAACAGACCATAGTTCTGAAACACAAACGCCGTACGCCTACGCAGCTTTAAAATGTCGGCGCGGCTGGCCTTTTGCACGTCCACCCGCAAATCACCAACGGTGATACGCCCCGAATCCGGGCGCTCCAGAAAATTAATGCAGCGTAAAAGGGTTGATTTACCTGTGCCTGAAGGGCCGATAATCACAATGATTTCGCCCCGCTCAAGGGTTAAATCGATATCGGCAAACACGCTTTGCTTACCAAAACGCTTGGTGACGGCTTCAAGCGAGATCATCGTTGATACGCCCTATTCAGATAAATTTCCAAGCGACGTTGGCCCCACGAGAGCATTTCCACCACCACCCAGTAAATAACCGCCACGAGCAAAAAGGCTTCCAGGTATAAAAAGCTGCTGGCGGCCTCTTTTTGGGTTGCCCCCATTAGCTCTGTGACGCCCAGCGTAAAGGCCAGCGACGTTGCCTTAATGATATCAATGAAGTAGTTCATCAACGTTGGCGTGGCCACGCGGGTAGCCTGAGGCAGAATAATGCGCCGCATCAGCTGTGGCTGAGTCATGCCGATAGATAGCGCCGCTTCGGTTTGACTACGGTCAATCCCCACGATAGCGGCGCGAATCGATTCGGCCATATACGCAGAAAAGTGCAGCGTCAGCCCCATGACGGCAGCCGTCACGCCGTTGATCGATACCAACGCTTCAACCAGTTGAGGCAACCCGTAATAAAACAGAAAAAGCTGCACTAATAGCGGCGTGCCTCGAAAAAACGAGATAAACAGCAGCGCAAAGCCATTTAAAAGCGGCACGCGGGTAACACGGATCACGGCCAGTAAACAGGCGAGTACCAGCGCCAGCAGCATGGCGATAGTCGCCATTTCAAGAGTAAGCGGCAAGTAGCTTAAAAGGACCGGTAACAGCCCCCACATATATTCCAGGTTTAGCATGTCAGCATCGCTTATAAGCAAACGGCCGTGGATTACCCACGGCCGACGTTACTACAGGGTAGCGTTTATTCCGGTTGCTGCGTGATATCGGCATCAAACCACTTTTCCGATATCTCACGTAACGTGCCGTTATCACGCAGCTCTGTTAACGCTGCATCTACCCGATCACGCTGAGCATTGCCTTCTTCATTGTTACGAAACGGTAGCGCATTCTCGATTACAGTGAAGGGCTTGCCAGCAAGCGCCAGGGGCAATCCGCGCTCTTTAATCACCTGGGTGGCGCTCACGCGATCCATAATAAATGCGTTGATACGCCCAAGCGCTACATCCTGCTCGACGTTTGACTCGTAGGTGCGGATATCAATCTCGGCCGCATTGGGCAGCTCGCGCAGCAACTGCTCATAGTTAGAGCCCAGGTTAACCGCCACCGTTTTACCGGAAAGGTCTTCTACGCCCTCAATAGACTCGTTACCCGCACGAACAACCACCTGCGCGCCGTCATACACATAAGGGGCGGTAAACACGTATTTGGCTTCGCGCTCAGGCGTGATAGTAATCTGGTTGGCAATGGTATCGATGCGCCCGGAATCCAACATGCCGGCTAACCCAGAGAAGCTCGCCGTCACAAACTCAACGTCGTCGCCGGTGATCTCGCCCACCGCGTTCATTACATCGACCTCAAAGCCTTTGAGTTCATCGCGCTCCACGAAGGTAAACGGAAAATAACCACCGGACATCCCTACCTTCAGCGTATCGGCCTGGGCCTGCACAGCAGCAAAACCGCTGGCCAGACTTAATGAAAGTACCGCGACTAATGCGTTTAAACGGCGTGTTCGAGTCATCTGTTGGCATCCTCATCGGCAAAGATCATTTGCCCTATTGATAGGGGTAGCTGGGCAGGCTCTAAAAAGCAGCGGATCAGCTATGCATGCATCATAAACACAAAAAGAATATTAAAAATAGTTTTTATGCATCATGGTTATTAGAGATTGTATAAAAGCGTGTCACGCTATTGCCGACACGCCGGGATAATGCCCTTGATAGCCAAGTGTAGACGCAGATGAATGAACCCGTTAGCGCGGGTAATAAACGGGATTTTAACTGCCGGTGATATTTTTGAAGGTTTTACGTGAGGCTGGCTGGCGCTCTTCATCGAGTATCGAACCGCCGAGCGCGGCAAATTCTTCACTCAATTCGACCAGTTTGCCCAGCTGTACCTTATCGAAGCCGCGTTTGCGCTTGGGCTTTTCAACAATCAGGCTTACTCCGCCCAATACGTTCGCTTCATCTAAAAACATTTCTTCGACTGGCATACTCCCCGGCGGATAAGCGTTGGCTACCCGTATAGGGTTTTGTGGAGTCACACCTGATGCGAGATACACCTGAAGCGTAGCGTCATAATGCGCCTCCCACGCTTGCAGCAGGGCATGGATTTTTTGATTAAGTGTTACGTCAGGCCGATCAAAAATAACGAATAGAGAGTACGATGCGCTAGGCGGAAGCGTGGGCGGAGGAGCGCTATCTAGCTCGGCAGAGGGCGTAGGTTCAGCCGTTACCATGCTTTCTTTTACTGGCGCTGGGCTTGGTTTAGCGCGTGGCGAGACTGCTGGCGTTTTATTCCGCTTACCCGCAACGGTTAGCCAAAAGCTATCCGGCGCGGCTAATCCCAACGCCTCTTTTTTGCAGACAAAGAAATAGCCAACGATCACTAACGTATTAAAGCTTAACCAACCTGCCGCGATGGCTAGGGTCAACGCCAGCGTATGTGCGCTCATTGCTTAAATCCCACTACTTTTTATAAGAGGGTAAGTATTGGCTAGATAAGAAAAAAAGCAATTTTATTAGGCTTATCAATTAGTACAATGAGGTGGGGAAAGGGAAAGTGTGAAAGGTAAAATATCAGTTACGTGTGTCGAAAATTAACAACTAAGAGTCGTCTTTTAGCATCGCCAGCGTATGTTCGCGTTGCCGTTTGATGGATCTATCGAGGATATCGAGAAGACGGTCGTAGTCATCGTGCATGATTTTATCAAGCCCATGCGCTTCTGCTTGATCAATCGTGGTTTGCGTGTCACGGATTACTTTTTCCAGTTCCAGTGCTACGCGTTCATGTTCATCGGGCCGCATAATAGCCTCTAAGCAATATTGATAACCGCTTATTCAGCCTGGTAAACAGCCTGCATGCTACCAGCGCATAAATAAAAACCGGCCCCCTAAGGAGCCGGTTCATTAAGGCAATTGATAAGATGGTTATCTCATCACCGCCAGGGGCTAGCTTAGCCCAGCAGAGACAGAACGTTCTGCGGGATCTGGTTAGCCTGGGCTAATACAGAAGTGCCTGCCTGCTGCAGAATCTGTGCTTTAGTCATGTTGGCAACTTCAACCGCGTAGTCGGCATCCATAATGCGCGAGCGGGCGGCGGAAAGGTGACGATTGGTTTCGTCATGATTTTCAATGATGGCTAATAGCCGGTTATCCAGAGCGCCAAACTCGCTGCGCTTGTTATCCACTTGGGCGATTGCTCGGTCTAATGTCGCCAGTGGATCAGCAGGGTTGCGGATGCGGCGTGCTTCATCTGTCTCACGTATTGTTACCGTGGTCAGGTTGTTATCCACGTTTGTACTCAGTGAACTACGCACTGGGTAATAAAGGATTACGTCACCGTTTCCATTAACGGTTTGCAGCAAATGCTCGCCTTTTTGGTTCAGCACGATGTTGGCTGTTTTCATCGCACCGCTGCCATTTGACAAGGCGTTTAAATTAAACACGTAACCATTTTCAGGCTCAGCTGCCATGACATTTTGATGCGTTGTGCCGTTTAACTCGACATAGTTAACCTGCACATTGGCATTACTCGGCTTAAAATGCACGAACGATGACCCAGCAACAAAAGGCTGGTCGGTGACCGCCCCCATTGGTGTACGCTCACTTACCACGGTGAACGTACTCTCCGAACCACCTGTTTGGCTGGTCACATCAGCGGGATAATACGCATACTGCCCCCCCGCCAACTGCTCTTCGACATAATAAGTGCTATTTAACTGTACTAGAGAGATGCTGCCGCTGTTGCTTTCATCCTGACCATCCAGAGTCAGGCTATAGTCCGCGCTGCCTTTTTGCACTGCTGGCATATAACGTACTTCACTAATGGGGCCTGGCATATCAGCCGGGGCTACATGCGTGTCTTCCAGCACCTGAGCCACCACACTTCGCTGGCTGTTATCCATGATAAGTTCAACGGGCGTATAGTCGCTCCCACGCGCTATCCAATACTCTCCTCCCGAACGTACGATATCCGCGCTACCTAACGGCCAACTATTGCCGTCCAAGTCGACAGCGCTTCGGGAGTATATAACTTCACCTAATGTGCGTTCAGTCACTGCCTCTCGAACATTAATCGTTACGTCGTTATTGCGGGTATCCGTATCGTGTGATGCGCTAATCGATACATTTTTAAGCTGCCCGCCATCGCCACCTAGCTGGATAACATCGCGGTTATTGAAGCGCACTAAATGTGGTTCGTTATCAGCAGGCACATAAGCAACGCGTGAATACTCCGCATCGTCGATAGGAATACGCGCCGAGCGGCCCGGCAGTGTGTCAGTATGCGTGATGGTGCCGGGTTCGCCCTGAAAGGTAAAATCCTTAAGCCCCAGTGTTTGCACACTAAAGCCGGGGGCGCCTAAATTAACGTTCAGGGTTTCGCCATCGTTGGCGCCTACTTGCAGGGAAAGATGCCCCGCTGTGCCATCCAGAAGCGGAATGCCGTTATATTCGGCAACCTGGTTCAAGCGCTCGATTTCCTTCAGGTTGAGATTAATCTCCGCCTGGATACGGTCGCCCATTTCGCCGTTATAAATTTCACTCAATCCCTGCACAGTAAGCTCACGGATACGCTGCAACTTACCGTTCACCGCCTCCAGCACGCCTTGTGCGGTTTGCGACAACGATATGCCATCGTTGGCATTACGCATCGCCATGCCGCGCCCGCTAATCTGGCTGGTCATGCGGTTAGCAATTGCCTGGCCTGCGGCATCATCCTTAGCGCCGTTGATACGCAAGCCGGATGAAAGGCGCTCCATGGATGTCGCCAGCGCAGACTGATTACGCTTCAGGTTCGCCTGGCCGTTCATAGATGGCAAATTGGTATGGATCGACGCCATTCGTGGGCCTGTTTTTAAAATATAATGACTTAGCTATCGGCCTGACTTGAAAAACCTTTAACGAAATATTACAGAGAGGTTTCTTGACAGATGCATATAAACACCATAATAAAAATGGCTCCATCAAGGAGCCAGTTCATTATACCTACTGATAAAACGCTTGCTTTATCTTGACCAAGCCTGAAATCAACCAGCAAAGGCAGAATAGCATGCAGGATCTGACTAGCTTGGAGCAGTGCAGAGGCACCAACCCAGGATAGAACCCGAGCGCGAATCGTGTGATTTTCTAAACAGCTGAATCGTCGATCATCTTCACTGGCTTGGCAGGACGTCCCGCTACGATCGTATTTGGAGGAACATCTCCAGTCACAAGACTGCCAGCAGCGACAACCGAGTTTTCACCAATAACCGCTGGGCCCAATACTGTAACACCAGATCCAAGCCAAACCCCTTGCTTAATCACGATATCCCTTCCATGAGCAGGTACGGCATGCAGCCTTTCCATACCTATCTTTTGGTAATCATGGGTACCGGTTAGAAGCATGCAGCGGTGGCCAAAGAAGCAGTCTTTTTCAATTGTAATATGGCCAGAACGCGTATTCAGCAATAGGTCATTTAACGGTATCGTAATGTTTTCTAAATGCAATCGACTGCGATCTCCCCACACTTTCATTTGCCGTAGTTCAGTTTCTGCCAAGTACGGACTCAACAGCTTTGCCAGTACCTGCAAGTCAGCTTTACTAGCGGTTCTTAGTAATGTCAGAAACTGCGTTTCCTGTTTCATTTATTCAATCCACTGAAATTGCGTTAATTTTTTTACCGACCATCTTCTTAAAAAATTCTTTTTTAGCAAAATTTTCTTCAGCCATTAATAAACGGTAGGCTAAATCGTAACTTCCGTATGCCTTACTTAAGATAAACGCCATTTTCTTACGCTGCTCTACAGAAACTGATGCTATCTCACTAATATCTTTCACATAAACTGCATCCGCAGTTGTCAATTGATTGATACCCTGATGAATTCCACCATTGATTTTCATCGGCGCATACAGGCGCCTTCTTTGCTCCAAAAGCGTGTGCAGCATAAAGCCATTTGCGCGCATCCATTGGTCAATCTCAGCGAAAAGAGGCTGATTTTCATAAAGCTGTATGAAATTTACTTCAGTTTGAATAACCAATGCATTTTTTAGCTTATTTTCAGCATTTTTGAAAACATTTAATTCGCCGCCTTGAATATCAATTTTTAACCAATCGATATTTTGAATTTGAGCGACATCATCCAGACGGACAGTATCGATTTCTTCGATCGATTTAG
>NZ_JBQTDC010000051.1:0-20212 GCF_052353045.1 Halomonas sp. AOP7-B1-5
AAAATAAGAAAGCCATCAAAAATAAGAAAGCCATCAAAAATAAGAAAGCCATCAAAAAAAACGGCGGCGCCCCAGGGCGCCGCCGTTCTATTTGCCTGCCTTGCCAGCTTATTCGGCGGGCTTGGCTACCAGAGAGCGGGTCTCTTCGCGCGCTTCCACCAAGGCGACGCGCAGGCTATCGCCGAGCTTGTAGCGTTCTTCGCCTTCGATCTGAATGCGGCCTTCTTTATCGTCGATGACCACCTTGTCGCGATCGCTGTGCATCAAGGGCGCTGGAACGAACGCGGTGGCGCCATTCGCTAACAGGCGTACGCGCATACCGCCACGGTTGATCGCCATGATATCGGCATCAAACGTGTCCTGGTTCTGCGCGGCCGGGGTCAAAAAGCGCACGTAGAGCCAGTCTTTTACATCACGCTCGGCCATACGGTTCAAGCGGCGACGTTCGGTGAGCTGCTCGGTGAGCTGTTGGCTCGCTTCCGCCGGTGCCTGCTCGCTTTTTAGCACACGCTTGATCAAGCGGTGGTTGACCATATCGCCGTACTTACGAATCGGCGAGGTCCAGGTAGCGTAGGCGGGTAACCCAAGGCCAAAGTGCGGCCCCGGCTGAGCGGACATGCTGGTAAAGCCCTGGAAGCGGCGCAGACGGGCATCCAGCCAGGCATCGTCACGGCTCTCAAGCGCGCGCTTGAGCTCTTTATAATGGGCAAGCTCGGTCAGCGCTTCGCGATCAACGGCGATTTCCTGAGTGGCCAGGAACTCTTGCGCCGCTTCGGCTTTTTCCGGTTCAAACGCACGATGCACGTTAAAGATACCGTGACCGATATGGCTTGCCAGGAAGTCCGCACAGCAGGCGTTGGCCGCAATCATCGACTCTTCGATCATGCGGTTGGCAATGCGCCGCTCTTCGGTATTAATGGCCAGGACATTGCCTGCCGCATCCAGCTCGAATACGTAATCCGGGCGGTCTTTGAACACCAGAGCGTGCTCGTTACGCCATGCGGTACGCGCTTCGGTCATGTCGCGTAGCGCGGTCAGCTGCTCGGCAATGTTGTCGGCAGGTGTCCAGTCGCCTTGACCTTCAATCCAGTCGGAAACGCGGTCATACACAAGTTTGGCGTGGGACTTAACATTGGCTGCGAAGAAGCGGTAGTCGCCCAGGCTGCCGTCGGCATTGATATTCAGCGTACAGGCCAGTGCCGGGCGCTCTTTGTCTTCCCAGAGCGAGCACAGGTCGTCGGCCAGTTGCTCGGGCAGCATAGTGACGTTCTGGCCCGGCAGGTAAACTGTAAACGCGCGGGTGCGGGCTTCCAGGTCCGCCGCATGGCCTTCTTCCACATAGGCCGTGGGGTCGGCAATCGCGACGCTCATCTGCCAGCCGCCTTCCGCGCGGGCACTTATGTGCAGCGCGTCATCCATATCACGGGTTTTTTCACCGTCGATAGTGAAGAAAGGCTGTTGGGTAAGGTCTTCGCGAGTCAGGCCTTCATCGTGCAGTGGCCATTCGGTGCCAGCATCGGGACAGTCCTGTTCCAGCGCGTGACGCGCAAGGGTCACACGCCACGGCACGGCAGGATCATCTGCCTTGGCGACCAATTCGTCGATCTGGGCAAAAAAGCCGCGGTCGTTTTCTTTGAGCGGGTGGCGGACCAGGCGGGCAACGACCCAATCGCCATCGGCAATGCTGGCTTCGTCCAGGCTGTTCTTGATCCGTGACTTGAGCACATTGCGGATAGAAGGGTGGTCGGGCACCACGGCCAAACGGTCTTCGCGCTTTTGCACGCGAGCCACAAAGCGGTCAAGACCCGCCTCAATCAGCTTTTCAGGCTCGACCGACTTTTTGTCACCGTTTTCGTGGATCACCGCTTCCACACGGTCACCGTGAATCACCTGCTTCATCGCGGGGGGCGGTACGAAGTAGGATTCACCGTTGTCGGTTTCGAGAAAGCCAAAGCCCTTCTCGGTAGCTTTAATCACCCCTTCGGCGCGTGGGGTGGTATCACGGATTTGTTGCTTGAGCTGAGCAAGCATAGAATTATTCTGAAGCATGAGGTCAATCAGTTGGCAAGAGTAGCTTGCCACTATACGGATTCCCGAAGGCTGCGCCAATTATCCGCCGTGGAAGTTGATATTGGTTATTCACGATCAGCGCTTTACAGCGCCTGAGAGAGATCGGTTAAGCTAGCGTTTCATTGATAGGGAGTATGCTATGACACCGCGGCTGATTGTTTCTGACCTGGATGGCACGCTGTTGGGACGCGACCATCGCTTACACGCAGATACCATCGACGTATTGAGAACGCTGGTGGGCCAGGGCCACCATCTGGTGCTAGCGTCAGGCAGGCACTATGCCGATATGCGTGTTTTTAGAGATCAGCTCAATGTGCCTATTCACCTGATCAGCAGCAACGGTGCCTATACTCATGACCCTGAGGATCAGCTGCTGGATGCCCATCATGTCGCTCCTCAGCAGGCTGCCGCACTGATTCGATTACCGCGCCCGGACAGCGTTCGCCTGAGCCTTTATCTGGACGATGCCTGGTATATTGATGCGGAATCGCCCAGCCACCTGAAAATGCATGCCGCGACTGGCTTTGTTTACCAGGTCGTCCCGCCTGACCAAATGCCCACCGAAGGCATTGGCAAGATACTTTACGGCGGAGCCCCTGAAGAACTTATCAAGATCGAAACGCTGATTCGTGAGAGCTGCGACGACTCACTGCATGTCACCTACTCGACAAGTGATTCGCTGGAAATCATGGCCGGAGGTGTTAACAAAGGCGTGGCGCTTTCAGCACTGCTCAAGCGGATTTCCATCGCGCCTGAAGACTGCTTAGCCTTCGGTGATAACCTGAATGATGTCGAGATGCTGAGCCTGGTGGGCGAGCCGCATTTTATGATCAATTCGCATCCGGAGATGGCGGGCAGGTTAAGTGTTGCGCGACAGATTGGTCATCATGGTGAAGCAGCGGTAGCCGTGCTGCTGCGCGAGCGGTTTGGACTATAAAACAGCGTTTATCATCCCGAACTTTGTAGCGCTAGTGGTAGGGCGGACATTCTGAATTATGGAAGGGGCTCTCTCTGGCTTCCGTCACGACGTCTGAACTCTGCGGCGAGTCGATCGGCTCTTAACGTCTGCATAACAGTGCTTATCTGTTTTTATTTTAATACAGTATTGTTAGCGCTAGCACTCGATTTTCTTTTGCGGGATATGAACTGTTATGCAAAAAAAGAAGCTCACTATCTCTCCTGAATGGGTCTTTCGAACCGATGATGGTGAATTGTTTGAACCGCGGCTTTTCCGTCTGCTGGAAAGTATCCGGGATACCGGTAAGTTAACCATGGCTGCAGCGGACGCCAATATTTCCTATCGGCATGCTTGGAATCTTCTTAACCGAGCCGCTGATTTTTTTGGTTTACCGCTAGTAGTGATGCGTAAAGGCCACGGCAGTCAATTATCACCGCTAGGTGAAAAGTTGCTATGGGCAATCCATCGGGTCAAAGCTCGTCTAGGGCCGCAAATTGACAGCATGGCATCTGAATTGAACGAACAGATTCAGCAGTTGCTGACGGGGGTTCATCCGGTTTTACGTCTACACGCTAGCCACGGTTATGCGGTCGCACTGTTGCCAGAGTTTTCGGATCAAGTTGAAATCAACTTGCAATACCGTAACCCGGCAGAAGCCTTATCGGCTCTCAATCGAGGCGAGTGCGATCTGGCAGGCTTTCACTTTCCCACCAGCCCCAACCGCGCACGAGAAATTTTAAATCACTATCAGCATCACTTGGATGGTCGTCCTTTTCGCCTTATTCGATTTGTTATTCGGCGAGAAGGGCTGATGATGCGTAAGGATTCGCCGGTAAAGGTCAGTACGCTGCACGAACTGGCCGATGCCAAACTGCGTTTTATCGGTCGGGATCGTCACTCAGGGACGCGTATCCTGTTTAATTTACTGCTGCGTGAAGCCGGGCTGCCTGAAGACTGTATTAACCGCTCACCACAACAGGAGTTTACTCATACAGCTGTTGCCGCCTTTGTGGCAGCGGGAATGGCTGATATTGGCTTTGGCGTAGCCACTGCAGCTCATCAGTTCGATCTCGACTTTAAAGAGTTGGCCTGTGAGCATTACTTATTGCTTTGTCGTGAGGACGATCTTGAGCGGGGCAAGCTTTCTCACCTGCTGGAGCTGATGCGTTCGCCAGAATTTATTAGCCGTATTGAGGGGTTGCCCGGCTATGAGACGGACCAAACTGGGCAAATTATTACTTTTGAAGAACTCCTCGCCGAAGATAGTTGAAGCATACCAATCGCGCAGCCAAGGCAAAGTTATCCGCCTTGGCTGCGCCCATCGTTAGTGTGAGCCGCCCAAGGCAAATATCCTGGGCGGCAGTTTCAAATGGATTGTGTTTTAAAACAAGGCAGCGGCCTTGGCCAGTGCGATATAAAGGCCAATCAAAAACGGCACTCCCACCGCCAGCCATGCCAAAACGCCGGTAATGCCAAAGGCACCGCGTGCTGCCGTCTGGGCGTTGTTGGAGACGCCAGTATCGTGCTGCAGCGCGCGTTCATGGGCAAGCTCTGCTTCAGTCATTTGTAAAGATGAGTCCACGGGTTTGATCAGGCTGTTACAAATGAGGCCCAGCAGCAGCAGGCCAGCCATAATATAAAGCGTGCGATCATATACCAGCGCCGGTGCAATGCCGGCTGCTAATTGCGCTTCACGGATCAGCGCAATAACCACCGGCCCAATTAACCCGGCCGCTGTCCAGGCGGTCAGTAATCGACCATGGATGGCACCTACCATTTGAGTGCCGAAGATATCCGCGAGGTAGGCCGGCACTGTGGCGAATCCGCCGCCGTACATGCTCAAGATTAAGCAGATAGAAATTACAAACATTGCCGCTAAGCCCATGTGGCCCCAGGTCGGCAGCAGGCAGTAGGTAATGATGCCGAGTACAAAGAATATGTAGTAGGTGTTCTTACGACCGAGCTTATCTGAAAGTGACGCCCAGAATAGTCGGCCTACACTGTTAAACAGGCTGATTAGCCCTACCAAGCCCGCAGCGGCGGCGGCGATGGCTGTTTGCTGGGCCGCCGTCATTGCCGCACCGGTATCTTCCAATCCCAGGAGAGCGCCGCCAAAAACATCCTGAAGCATTGGGCTAGCCATGGAAATAACCGCAATGCCAGCCGTTACGTTTAGAAAAAGTACGCTCCAAATTAACCAAAATTGCTTGGTTTTCCAGGCCTTGTTGAGATGTACATGGCCCTGTGTGATCATCGCGTTAGCTTTCTGTGAGCTAGAGGGCTCCCAGCCCTGTGGTTTCCAACCGTTGGGCGGAACGCGAAAGCCTAGCGCGCCAGCACTCATAACAATAAAGTAGATCATACCCATTACAATCAGCGTTTCAGCGACACCTGTGCCGCCTCCCGCTGAGAAATGGTCCATTAGCCATACTGCTAATGGGGCGCCCACCATGGCACCACCACCATATCCCATGATAGCAAAGCCGGTTGCCATGCCTCGGCGGTCTGGGAACCACTTGATCAGCGTTGAGACCGGCGTAATGTAGCCAAGCCCCTGGCCTATCCCACCTAGAACGCCGCAGCCCAGATACAGCAGCCATAGTTGATGAGTCATCACGCCGACGCCGCCAAGCACCATGCCGCCACCCCAGCAAAGCGCCGCAATAGCCCCCGCCTTACGCGGGCCAGCATGCTCCAGCCATGCGCCCCAAAGAGCGGCTGAAATACCTAACATGGCGATAAAGATACCGAAAGTATAGGTAACGTGACTAACTGCCCAGTTACACGACGTGCTGGTAAGTGCCTGTAATAAGCCGATGTCGCCACAACTAGCGGCAACCTCTGAGGCTGGGATAAGCGTAGCCATGGGGAGCCAAAACACCGAAAACCCATACGCCATACCAATACACAAATGAATCGCCAGTGCGGCGGTAGGTACCAGCCAGCGATTAAAGTTTGGCCCGGCTATGGTGTTTTCTCGATCGAAGAAGCCTGCATGTCGTTCAAGCGCTATAGATTCGCTCATAGTTAAACTCTCTATTTGTTGTTGTAGACGTGCGCAATATTGATTATGAAAAAATATGCTTATTAAGATCGTTTGTGTAAGTCATTTTTAAGCTAAATAGTTAACTAGAATGAGCTCGATGTAGCAACTATTCAAAAGTAATAAGAATTTTTTTTCTTATTTAAAGCGTGAGAGCGTCAGCGCTTTGTGGGCGCAACGTGTTTCCATTGAAGTATCAAGATGGTTTTTTTATTCAAGAGTCAGTTGATTGACGAGCTAGCTGGCGATTGGATATTGCCCCAGCGATGGCAGGTTCTACCATCAGCCGAGGGGTTATTATAGTCACCGCTAGTGCCGATAAGGCTGATTGAGCATTCGGTTTTGGAGCAGAGAGTGATGGCTATCTAATCAAAGGGTTTTAAGCCTCGCGAGTATTGGAGGCGGGTTCTTTGTCCAGGCGTTTGATTTGTCGCCACAAGTCCTGACGTAAATCGGCTAGTTTAGGCTGCTCTTCAGGCGTAAACGCCACCGGGCGACACAGCCGCTGGGCGCGTAAACCCAGACGTGCACTTAGTAATCCGGTGGCAAGCCCCTGGCCCGCCCGAGCAGAAAGCCGGCTGGCTAAATGTAGCGAAAGCATATCCATACTGGCATCAGTGGCAAGCTCACTGGCGCCAGCAAAGGCCATATTGCGCAGCACGTTGCGGAAAAGACGCAGGCGGCTGGCATAGCCAAGCTCGAGCCCGTAGAGGCGGCATAGCCTATCTACCATGACCAGGCTGCGCCAAGCCACCAGCGCCATGTCAACCAGCGTCAGCGGGCTAATCGCCACCATGATCGCGGTTTCTCCTGACATTCGGGTAACCAGGCGCTGGGCTTCACGGTCGCGTGGCGCTAACAAATGATGGCGCAGCAGCATTTGAATTTCTTCACCGTCATGGTGCGGCTGGCAGGCGCGTTGAAAGGCCTGCCAGTGCGGGTCGTCGTCTGAAAGTTTGAGCTGTTGACGCAGCTGCTCAGCCATTTTTCTGGCTTGGCGGGGCGAGCCTTGGGGCAGTTCAGCCAGGTCGCTGCGCAGCCGGTCGTGGCGCTTTAAACGGCTGAGCCGACCGAGTTCTTTGAGTACTGAGATGCCGCCAATACCAATCAGGCTTACACCAAACAGCTGCCACGCCATGGCCATCCACTGGGATTGGGAAAGCGCCTCGGGAATGCCGGTGACTAACTCGATAGTGCCAAGCGTTGCACCACCCGCCAAGGCAAACATCAACCCCCAGCGTCGCTTGCGCGGCGCTCCCAGGCTAGTCTCCGGTAGGGCCTGCTCCTCGGCTGCGGTGATTAGCGGCTGGTGGGTGTCGGTTGCTTCAAAACGCTGGTGTTGGCGCAGGCTGGGTTCCTGTTCGACAACGTCGTCAGGCGTATCATTGAGGCGGAAGTTGCGCCGTGGCTGAGGGTCGGTCATACGAGTTTATCTCCAATCAGCCAATCAATGGCGGCATCCATACGAATGTGGGTTAACGCATCCGAGGTGGCGGGCATGGGGCGAAAGCTGGGAAAGTCGAATCCCTGATGTTTCCAGAAATCGGCATTGGGTAAGCGGTTCGGCACGTCGCCGGGGTAAACCAGCGCCTCTTCGCCTTCAAGCGTTGTGCCGCGCAAGGCGGCGGAGCGCTTACCATCGTGCAGTACCTCGCGCGCCTCGGTGGCGCGGATGGCAGCAATCGATAGCGCTTTTACCGGCACGTTGGCAAAGCGCAGGTCTTTAAGCGGCTCGGCCAACAGCGCTTCGAGTAGCTGAACCACGTTGCCATGCTGTTCCGGGGTGACGTGGTCTGCTTTCGTGGCCGCAATCGCCAAACGATCAATCTTAGGCGCGAACAGCCGCGACAGTAGGCTGCGTTTGCCGTAATCAAAACTTTGCATCAGTTGGCGCAGCGCACGGGATAGATCCTCAAACCGCTCGGGCCCGGCATTGAGCGCGCCAAGCACATCGACCAGGACAATCTGGCGGTCAAAGCGACGAAAGTGGTCGCGGTAGAAAGGCCGTACCACTTGCTGCTGGTAGTAGCGAAAACGTGCCGCCAGCGTGGCATAAAGGCTGCTGTCAGGCAGGCTGTCGAGCATCTCTTTGGAAGAATCAAGATGAGGCAGCGGAAAAAACTGCAGTACCGGTGCTCCATCAAGCTCACCAGGGAGTAAAAATCGCCCTGGCTGAAGGTCTGAAAAGCCCGCCTGCTTGGCACGGCGCAGCCCCTGGGCGTAAGCTTCAGCCAAGTGGGCAAGCTGCGCTTCGTCGGCTTCAGACGCTGGGTCCAGCGATTTAACAGCGTCTAGCCATTCGCTAAACAGGGCGCGCCGTTGTTCACCTTCCAGCAGAGGCTGGGCGTGGCACCAGCTATAAAAATCGTGCTGAAGCAGCGGTAAATCGAGCAGCCACTCGCCTGGGTAGTCGAACAGATCCAACGTCAAGTGGGCGATGTCCGGTGCAAACCAGCCGGTTTGGGCCGGGCGGTAGCGCAGCTGCAGGCGCAATTCGCTGATGCCGCGCGTAGGCTCCGGCCAGCGTGGCGGCGTATCGCGCAGCGCTGCCATACCGGGGTCATAGGGAAAACGTGGAATGCCCAAGTCCGGTTGGTTGAGCCGCTGCGCGCCTAGCAAGCGGCCTTCACGTGCCGCGGGCAAAAGATCCAGTTGCGCTTCCACGCCTGCGTGGCGCAGCTGGTTCACCAGCGACGTTAAAAACGCCGTTTTGCCCGCTTGCGATAGCCCCGTTACTGCTAAGCGCAGCTGACGATCCCGGCCTCGCTCCAGTAGATTACTCAGTTCGCGGCTTAACGGCTGGCGCATCTGGCATTCCCTTTATCTGATTTTTAAGCCGTAAAGCGGCTTGCCTAGTGAACAGCATAGCGAAAGGTTAATGAACCGTTCATTAACCGCGGCTAAGCGTGGTCCCCAGCAGGTGCTGCGCGCCAGGCACCAGCCATACCGGATCAAGGCGCGTATTGGCTGATTCAATGCACACAAAATGGCGTGCTGCATCGGCTGGGGTGTCGCTGGGAAGTTCGGTATTAGGGTGCCACACGACCGTTGAGTCGCTTGACTGTTTGGCAACGCGCAGGCTGCGTACGCCATCATTAAGCATCACCGCTTCATTACTGTGATAAATCCGGTCGATGGCGCCGTGGATGGCAAGCGTACCTTGCTGTTCGGATTCGGCAAAGTCACGCAGTTTATCCAAGTAGCGTGCCCCTGCAAGTCCTTCCAGTCGACAGGCGTGAATGTCATTGACAGCTAAATAGGTATGCAGCGCGCCGCTGGTTTTTACCGGCGCATCGCCGATGTTTTCACTGATAAGCTCAACGTTTAGGCGCTGCGCATTAGCCTGAATGACCACGCGCGCGGTGAGCTGGCTATGTAAGGATTGCGCTGGGGAAAGGTGAACTTCAATGCCTTCAGCGTGCTCATCGACGGCGTCCAGCCGCCAAGCCGCCTGACGCGCCAGGCCATGGAACGGGCCATTGCGATCAGGGCTTTCATCAGCATAACGTTCGTCGGCAAACCAGGGCCAGCATAGTGGGATGCCGCCACGTATCACGTCTGGCAAGGGCTGCGGTATTGGGGTTATCCACAGCCAGCCGGTATCATTGGCGGGGCGAAAATGCAGCACCTGAGCGCCTTGCAGGCTGATCGCCAGTTCACCCCAGGGCATATTGAAAAGCGCGACATCACGCCCTTCCCAGTTAGCCGTTTGCTGGCCTTCTACATGGGCAATGAGGTTAACGAGGGAATCAGGGGTCATCGGCGTTCCTTAAAAGGGTTTGTATCAAAAGGGTTTGCATCAAAGTAGGCAGAATTGTCGCGCTGTGTGCTATGGTAGGACAAGCAAGACTTGTAGGTAAAACACGTACGTAAAACCCTGGTAAGTGGATATCAAGGAGGCACTATGGGCTTTATTGCTTGGTTAATCATTGGTGGTTTAGCTGGCTGGATCGCTGGCAACATCATGCGCGGCGGCGGTTTCGGCATTTTAGGAAACATTGGCGTAGGTATTGTCGGTGCTGTGCTCGGCGGCTTTATGTTTAGTTTGTTAGGTCTGCAGGCGGGCGGTTTTATTGGCTCACTGGTCACCGCGACGGTAGGGGCGGTGGTGCTGCTCTGGGTTATTAGTAAGGTTAGAAAAGCTTAGCATCGACTAGCTTACATGGTTATTGCTGCCCGGCCCTGTGCCGGGCAGCGTCGTTTTAAGCCACTAAGTTTTAGACCAATAGGTTTTACGACAATAGATAGGTTTAGCTATCGGTCTTGGCACCAGTTTCCGTTACACTAAGGCGCTTTGTTCTAGCGCATTGCTGGTAGATTTTTGCTTTCGAGGTGTCTCTTGGTCGACGCGTTAAACGCCTGGTGGGCCCAACAGCTGGTGCTCTGTGATTGGGCATTTACCCCGCATCCGCTTTCGGTGGATACGCAAGCGGCAGAGCAGCGCTTGCTGCAACTGGGTATTACCAGCCGTAATGAGCTGGCGGAACAGCTCTTTCATGCGTTAGGCGCCTCGACAGGGCAAGCCGACCGCTTGCTGGGTGCTCTGGAATGGTCGGCGCTCGCCGGAGCAGCAGGCTGGCTTGAGGCCGATCAGGCACGAACGTGGGCGCACCATGTCATACGCCGCATTACCTCTGATTACAGCGATTTACGCGCCTGGCTTTCAGAGCTGCGCCGCGTGTTGGGAGCCAAAGGGTGGGAAATAGGCGCCGACGATCGTTTTATCGATGCCTGTCAGGCGCTTTCTGCCCTTGAAAACGAAGGTGAAGGTATCACCTGGGAAATGCTTGAGCAGGCGCTGGCACAGCTGCCGGCACCGGCCTCGGTATGGCCTACAGCCCCTGAAGCCCAGGTATGGCGCTTAGGCGCGCTGTTTCGCCCGGTGATCAGCTATCCGGCAAGCCAGACCGACTGGCCGGATGCCAGCCAGTGGCTTGAGCGCATTTGGCAGATCAATGACCGAGAACAGCTGTTGGAAGTGGCGCTGTGGCTAAGCGCGCAGGGTGAACGTCAGCGCTGGGACATTGAGGCCCGTGAACTGCTGGCGATGGATAATGCCCAGCGTCTTGCCTGGCAGCACGATGAAATCGAAGACTCCCCTTACGCTGGCGTACTCAATGCATTTGTAAGCCAGGGCGAGCCGCTCGAATGGGCCGCGTGGGATTGGCTGCGGCTGGTGGAAATTGCCTGGGCGGGCGCCTGCTGCGGCTGGCTCACCCAGGCAGAAGCGGATGACCTAGCGTGCCATGCGGCAGACCTTATCAGCCATCGTTACCATGACTGGCACGCCATACTAAAAGCCTATATGCGCGGGCAAAGCCTCTTTGAAGGCGTTGATCGACGCAATATGACGCCCAATGCGCACCACGTGCTGTTGATCAACGCCCCGCATAGCCCGTGGAAGCGGCCACCCACGACGCTGCTTAACGACTCGACTCGCCAAGCCTCTCAGCAGCGCATTAAACAGTGGCGCAATACGCCCCATCACTGGCTGTTGGCGCTTGCCGGGGTACGCGAACCTGATGTCATGCTGCGCCAGCTAAATCCAGGCGCCCCTATCGATGAGCAGCGCCGCGCTGACGCTGCACTTTATCTACAGGAATCGCTTGGCTTGCATGCCGATGAAGGACCGCAGGTATTGGCTCGCTATTGGCTGCCTGCCCAGGCCCACCACCTTAATCAGTTAGCAGCCGATGCGGTGCATGGCGTATGGCCACCTTCGCAAACGCTGTTTGGCCAGCCCACGCCGGATGAGCTGAAACAGCGTAATGCCGTAAAAGGCGTTAGCCGCCATGCGGCGACCATCCATATGGCGGAAAAATTCGCCTTTTACCTGCATATGGCTTTGGATAGCGATCTGTTTGAGCGCGAGCCGCTGTTTGCTTATGCCAGCGCGCTGCGCAGCTGCCTGTGCCGCTTTTACCCCAATCCCAAGCGGCTGCTGGAAGCTTGGTTTGCCTGGGAAAGTTGCCTGCCCGAGCCTGAGCACGACTCGTTGATCAATGAAATCGCCTGGCATCTGGATGACCCGGGCAGCCTGTTTTACTGGCTTGACTGGCAGCACGATGCCTGGTGTGAGCCTGGTGGGCGGCCTACCTTGACGCACTTTACCGCCATGTCGCTGGTTGGGCCGCTTAATAGCGCCGTCTGGTGCGAGCCCCAGCTTGAAAGTCCGCGCGAGTGTGACGATATTCGCGAATGGGTAGAGAGCCACTATCACCTGACCAGCGCCGCCGATATGCAGGAGTTCTTAACGTTGATGCTCGATGCTGGCGACCGTCAGGAGTACCAGATCAACTACGCGCCTTACACGCTGAACCCGGAGCGCCTAAAAGCTGAAATTGCCATTTTAGAATCGGGTGACTGCGCTGAGGAAGAGCGTCATCACCTACTGCGCTTACGCCGCGTGCAGGGAAATGAAGATCACTGTAATGATGTCGACATGGCCGCGTGGGATATTGCTCAGCTGGTCGATCTGGCCATTGCTGCCCGGCAGCTTGGTTGGTTGGAAAGTCAGGCATTTGCTGAGGTATTGGACCGCGCGTATCAGTTAGCCGCTGACCACTATGCTGGCTGGCAAGAGTATGCCGCGGGTATGTATGCTGGGTTTTCATTTTTTATGGGCGAAACGCCGGAACGCGAGAGCTTTTTAGCGGGATTTCGTCAAGCAATGGTGGCCTGGGTTTGTGGGGCACCGATTCTGGCTGGACCCTGGGCCAGCCTCGATTTTCCGGGCAATAAGCCGCGTCATTTTGCGCCACTTCACATCGACACCTTACCGGGTGATCAGAGAACACTACATTGAGGCTCGCCAAGCATGTACGACCTAGCTTATAGTCTATCGCGTGTTATTACTTATACCCTTTCCATAATAGTACGAGGTTAATCGCATGGTTGCGTTGCCACACCCCGCTGTGACCGCTGTCCGTGTTGTAAGTGTTTGTGTTGTCGTTGCCTTTCTTTCGGGTTGTGCAGGCTCCTCGCGTCAATCGATCGAGCCCCCTGAAGATTACTTCGCGATGACGCTGCCAGGGATGACAAAAGGTTCTACCCCGCAAATGTCACCCATCAATAATTCCGTTGCACAGTTACGTAGTTTTCAGACACCTCCACCAACGCTTGTACGCCAAGCGCTAATGGAGCAACACCAGCGATGGGCCGGGACGCCTTACCGCATCGGTGGAACTTCAGCGCGAGGGATCGACTGTTCGGCGTTGGTGCGCAATGTTTTTCGCGATACGTTTGATTTAGAACTACCCCGTTCGACTTACGATCAGGTAAATGAGGGACGCCCGATCGACCGCCAAGAGCTGCAGGCGGGCGATCTGGTCTTCTTCCAACCCCCGGGACGCTACAACCATGTGGGGATTTATGTAGGAGATGGTTATTTTCTACATGCCTCTACATCGCAAGGGGTGATCATCTCCAGCTTGGATAACAGTTATTGGCAGCGCTATTACTGGCAGTCACGGCGGGCATTGGAGCCAACCAACCTGGCTTATTTGGGCAGTAATTTTACGCCGTGAGGGTAGTGGGCTGCGCTGCTTACGCTTAGGGATGGCATGATTGCAGATAAAACACCGGCTTGGTGGCGAGCAACAATGGCCCTGTGTTTAGGGTCATTTCTTGTTTTTATTAACCTGTATGTTCCCCAGCCGTTATTGCCTGAGCTTAAAACCGCCTACGAAGTATCGACGCTAGGCGTTAGCCTGTTGATGTCGGTCGCTACCTTGTCGTTGGCGTTTGCCCTGTTAGTGTTTGGGCCGCTTTCCGATGCGATAGGCCGTGAAGGCATTATGCGGATTACGCTACTGCTGGCCGGTGGCTGTTCGCTACTGCTGGCATTTGCGCCAAACTTTGAAAGCCTGCTTGTGCTGCGTCTGATTCAGGGATTTGTCCTGGGAGGGCTACCTGCCGTTGCGATTGCCTGGATGGGCGATGCCTTTGAGAAACCCGCGCTGCTCAGCGCAGTGGGGCTGTATATTGGCGCCAATACGTTAGGCGGCATTAGCGGGCGGATTGTCGGCGGTGCAGCCGCAGAAGTGGGCGGGTCTTCCGCTGCGTTTATTGCGGTAGGGGTGATGACCCTGGTGGGCTGCGCCATTTTCTGGCGCCTGCTGCCCAATAGCCGTACGTTTAGTCCCAAGCGGTTTCAACTGCGCCGTGCCTTTACCGATATAGCTGGGCATCTGCGCACCCCGGTGCTAATCGCCGCCTACTGCCTGGGCGGCATTAACTTTCTGATTTTTATCAATCAATATAGCTATATTACCTTTCGCCTGGCGGTCGAGCCGTACCAGTTGGCTGCCAGCGGACTGGGGCTGATCTTCTTAACTTACCTGGGCGGTACGTTTGCGTCGACCATCTCCGGGCGTTTAGCTCAGCGTTATTCCCCCGCTAGCTGCATGATGGCCGGCGTGGTGATTTTAATGCTAGGTACCGCCGTCACTCTGAATGATTCGCTGGTGCTGATTATTCTGGGCCTCACTATAAACGCATTTGGGTTTTTTCTGGCTCACTCTCTTGCATCCAGCTGGGTGGGCCGTTATGCCCAGGGGGCGCGAGGCAGCGCTTCGGCTCTGTACTTGGTGTTTTACTACGTGGGTGCAAGCCTGGGTGGCTTTTGGCTGGAGCCTTTTTGGCAGGGCGCCGGTTGGACGGGCATCGCCTGGGGGTCGTGGATTCTGTTAAGCGTCACCCTGATGATTACGCTAGGTATGCGCCGCTTCGAGCGCCGTTGCAGACGTTGATGCCGGTCTTAAAGATCTCAGCAGGCCTCTAATTGACTGCTCTTGAGATGATAGTGGCGACTGCAAAGCCGCTTGATCAAGGCCGTGTCATGGCTGATGACTAAAACGCCAAGCCTTCGCGTTTGCGCCTCGGCCTTTAGCGCCTGCCAGAGCGCTACCTGGGTAATCGGGTCAAGCATTGTTGAGATTTCATCGGCGATTAAATAACGTACCCCGGGTGCTAAAGCCCTTAGCACGCAGATACGTTGCAGCTCGCCGCCAGAAAGCGACCCAGGCAGGCGTTTTAACCAGTCGGGCTTAATGCCAAACGCACGGCACAGCGCTTCAGGCGGCGTCCACGCCTCGTTCAGCACCCGGCCTACTCGCCAGCGCGGATTAACCGCAAGTTCCGGTGATTGAGGTAGCCATTGCACCGGCTTTATACCCCGGGACGGCAGCTTTTCACCATCCACTAAAACGCGCCCACTGTAGGGTAAATAATAGCCCGCAAGCAGCTGACCGAACGTGGATTTGCCCGCGCCTGAATCGCCGCTAAGTCCCACCCATTCGCCAGCGTTTACACCCATTGAAATGCTCTTCAAAAGCGGCGGCTGTGCCTTGAAAGTAAAGCTTACTTGGCAGGCTTCAAGCAATGTTCCCCTCCTTGTTGTGCATTATTTGTGGAGCGCTAAAGGCATTGTCCGGCAGGGCCTGCCAAAGCGCCTGGGCGTAAGCGCTTTTAAGGGTTTCGCCCAGGCCGGTAAAGGCGCTGGCGGGGGCTGTCTCAACACTGCGGCCCTGATGCATGATAGTCACGTGGTCGGCAATCGGTAGCGCATGACGTAAATCGTGGGTAATTAAGATCACCGCCTTGCCTTGATGTGCCAGTGAACGTAGCGCGCTGAGCACCCGGTCGCGTTGAACGGGGTCCAGGCCAACAGTGGGCTCGTCGGCGATAATAAGAGACGCTTGACCGACATGGGCCATAGCCGCGAGCACTCGCCGGGCCATACCGCCTGACAGTTCATGGGGGTAGGCGCGGCCTGCGCGGTCATTAAGCTGGTAGTGGTTGAGTGCTTGTCCGGCAGCCTGCCAGGCAGCTTTATGAGTGAGGCCTGAACGGTTTGCCGCCCAGCTTACCTGGCGTTGGGTGCGTACCAACGGGTCGAGCGCGTTTAAGGACTGAGGAATTAACGCCATATGACGGCCACGCAAGTGCCGCTGGCGTTTGGCATCCAACAGCGTCTCCTGATAAAAGCACTGGCCGCTTAGGCGGGCATCCGCAGGTAATAGCCCCATGATGGTATGCGCGAGCAGGCTTTTGCCCGCCCCGGATGCGCCGACTACCGCGTGTAGACTGCCCGCCGCGGCGCTAAACGAAAGTTGATCCAGATGCGTTGCAAAGCGGCGCTGCCACCAGCGTGGAGAGTAGGGAAGCTCAAGGGTTAACTGCTCAATACGTAGCATATAAAGCTCCACTGGTGAAAAGATCCCCGGCTCTATGGTGAGAGCGCGCGACGTAGAAGTGTTGCCGTGCGCTCAATGCTGAGCACCATCAGCAGTAACCCCAGCCCAGGGAAAACACCCAGCCACCAGTAGCCGCCGCTTAGATAGCGCATGGCATCTGCCAGCAAAATACCAATAGCCGGTTGGCTAGGGCTTAACCCAACGCCCAGAAATGTTAGCGCGGCCTCGTGCAGAATCGCATGCGGAAACAGCAGCAGCGCGCCAACCAGGCAATGCGGCAGCGCATGGGGTAGGAAATGATGCAGCACGATAAATCCCTGGGATTTGCCCAGCGCGCGTGAAATACCGATGTAGGGCGCGTGGCGCAGCTGCAGTAGCTCGGCGCGCAACACCCGCGCCAGGCTGGGCCAGTGGGTGGTCGCCACCGCGATAATAACCGCATGCAGGCCGCCGCCAAGAGCAAAAGCGATTAGCAGCAATAAGATAAGATGCGGCACGCTAAGCAGTGTATCGATTAATAACTGCACCAGGGCATCCAGTCGGGGGGAGAGCATTGCCAGTATGGCAAGGCTTAGCGCAATGGCCGTTCCCAATAGAGCCGCCAGGCAGCCCACCCAAAAACTCAAGCCAAGTCCGGCAAGCGTGCGTGCCCAAAGCTCACGCCCTAGCGCATCGGTTCCCAGCCAGTGCGCAGTACTTGGGGGGAGTAAGCGCGCATCAAACTGCATTTGCCCCGCCAGCCCCCCGGCCCACCAGTGGCTTGATAGCAGCGCTAACAAAGCGAGCGTCGCGATACTCGCGTACGCGATACTCTGCAGGCGCGGCTGGGTAGTCCTCATGCGTGTCTCCGGCGCATGCGTGGATCAATCAGATGGTAAAGGCTGTCCGCCAGCATATTGCCCGTGCAAACAAATACCGCGGTAAATAGTGCAATGCCTAATAACAGCGGCACATCGCTACGAAGACCTGCCTCGACCGTGGCTCGGCCGAGGCCTGGGTAGGCAAACACCTGCTCGATTAAAATTGAGCCACCGAATAGCTCACCCAGTGATGCCAGGGCCAATGTCATTGCTGGCAGGCTTGCATGGCGTACGCCGTGTCGCCAGGCAATGTCCAGCCGGCTGGCGCCTTGGGCAAAGGCGTGGGTGGCAATCTCTGAGCGCATCAGCGCGAGCATGCGAGTTCGGGTATGTAGGGTGATAGAGGCCGTGCCCAGCAGCGTCAGCGTAACAATCGGCAGAACCAGATGGTGGGCTCGCGTGAGAAGGTCTAGCTCATTGCTTAGCACTCCTGTCGGCCCTGCGCAGCAAACCGGTGTCCAGCCCAAATACACAGAGAAAAGCATAACGCTGAGAATGGCGAGCCAGAAGGTAGGCGTTGAGGCGGTGATATAGGCGTAGGTGCTAATCACTTTATCAAGCGGTGAGCGCTCTTTGGCCCCGGCAATAACCCCCAGCGTGAAGCCCAGCAGGATGGACAGTAGCCAGGCGCTGCCCAGTAATGCAATTGAGCGCTTAAAGCGTTGGCTAATGACGTCACCTACTGGCTGGTTATATACATGGCTAAACCCCAGATTGCCGCTGGCTAACTGCTGCAGCCAGCGGCCAAACTGTAGCGGGGCCGAGTCGTTAAACCCCCAGCGTTGAGCGATAAGTTCACGCTGCTCGGGGCTTACCTGGGCCATTTGCGGACCAAGGTAGGCATCTACCGGGTCTACCGGGGAGGCCATCATAAGGCTAAAGGACACCGCCGCCACGCAGAGCAATACGAGCCCCAGGCGTAGCAGGCGCCGTGCGATGACGAGGCCTAATCGCACGTCCAGCGCCAGTCAAGCAGGTTCGCCGTCACGGGCCACCCATGACCGTGAGGGGCCACGCCTAATTCGCCTACATCCAGGCACTTGTCGGCGGCATAAACGTGAGAAAGATTGACCATCCAGGCCCAGCTAACATCGCCACGGAAGCCGTAGCCGGTTTTGCCATCCCATTGGGCAGCCTGCCAGTGCTGATTGGCCTGTTCAGCGCTGGCAGCGGTTTGGGCGGCTTCCAGGTGGCTGTCGACCGTGGCGTTTGCGTAATAGCCGCTGTTATAAAAGCCGTTGCCCGCGTGCTGGCTATGATAAAGGTAATAAACCTCCTGGGGACTTTGGCTGCCAAACCCCATGACTACGGCATCCTGATGCAGGGCTTGGCGCTGAATCTCGTCCCAGGAGCGCCCCGTGGGCTGCATTTGGATACCCAGGGGGCGTACCATTTCAGCGCTCACTTCTGCCAGTAGCTGCCGGGTACTATCACTCGATGGATAGGTCAGATGGAAGCGGGCTGGCTGGTCATCTTTATAGCGCAGGCCGTCGTCACGGCGTTGCCAGCCAGCGGCCTCCAGAATGTCGGCGGCCTGATCAAGGTCTGGGGCATCGATGTGTTCATCAGTGTGGCTCCAAGGCAGACCATCCGCCGGGCCGAATGCCGGGCGGCCGTAACCATGTAGCGCTATATCAACCAGGGTTTGACGATCAAGCGCCAGGTTCACTGCCTGACGAATGGCAAGATCAGCGGTCACGTTATTGCCAATGAGGGCGCCGGAGGGCGTGCGGTCACCATTGGCAGGCTGCATGGGAAACATAATGCCCCGGTTATCGACGCTTTGCATAACAACGGGCTGCATATGCGAAGGCAGATTAGCCGCCAGGGCGGGCGGTAGCGCAGCGATATCGACGCCGCCCGCATGAGCGGCGCTTAGCGTGGTATCTTCACCGGTAAATAGAAAAACCAGCTGCGCAAACGTGGGGGGCTGCCCGTAAAAGTAGGGGTTACGTTCGACAATAAGCTGCTCGCCTTCTTGCCACTCCACTAATTGGTAAGGGCCTGAGCCAACCGGATGCCGACCATAGTTATCCGTATAGCCGTTTTCGCGCTCAGCATGGGGCACAATGCCTAAAGTAAGGAGCTGATCGATAAACGTAATGCGCGGCTTGTGCAGGGTCAGTGTTACGGTGTGATCATCAATCGCCGCGGCGGTTTGTAACGCGCTCAGGTCCGCTCGCCCCCCCGCTTGAGCCGCTTTATTGAAGGTAAATGCAACGTCTTCGGCGGTGAGAGAGGTACCATCTGAAAAGCGCACATTGTCACGCAGCGTAATGGTCCACGTAAGGCGGTCGGCTGAGAGTGACCATGCGGTTGCAAGCTCTGGCTGCAAAGAAAGATTTGTGCCGCGCGTGAGCAGAGTCGATTGAAAAAGCGGATTGCCGTATTGTCCCCAGCCTAATAGCGGATCAAACCCCTGCTCAGGTTCGCCGCCGATGGCAAGCACCAGCTGCTCTTTGGCACTGGCCGTGCTCATCATCAGGCTGCTGAGCAGCGCGCCGAGTAAAATAGCGCTATAGGTTGATTTACGCATTGCGAGAGCCCGCTTGGAAAAGAGTATGATGTTTTTACAATAACATCATACTTGGCTCGTCAAAAGCGGATAGCTGAAAGCCACGATCAGGGAGAAGATATATGCAACGCGTCACGATAACGCTGGATGAAGAGTTGCTAGAAGAGGTCGATGCGTTAATGCACGCGCGTGGCTATCAGAACCGCTCGGAAGCCATTCGCGATTTAACGCGTAGCGGTCTTAAGCAGGTGAAAGAGGAGGCCGTGCCTGAGGCGCTCTGCATGGGGGCGCTTGTGTACGTTTATGACCATGCGGCGCGGGATCTTTCAAAGCGCTTAACGCGTCACTCTCACGATCATCACGACCTTACGCTTTCGACACTGCATGTGCATATTGATCACGATAGCTGTCTGGAAGTCGCTTTATTAAAAGGGCAGGGGCGTGAGCTCAAGCAGTTTGCAGATGAAGTCACTTCATCGCGCAGCGTGCGCCATGGCCAACTGGTGCTGATTCCTGAGACTTGAAGACTCACTGCATAATAAACATTCATAAAAAAGGCGGCCTGCAGGC
>NZ_JBQTDC010000052.1:0-19557 GCF_052353045.1 Halomonas sp. AOP7-B1-5
CTAGGGCGTAAAACATTTTGTGCTTTAAGTTTAGCGGCAACATTTGCTATTAGCGGCTGCCAATCAGGCGCTGATTTTGGCGGTCTTGTATCAGCGGGCACCAATATGGCGGGCGCCGCCATGATGTCAGACCAGCAAATACAGCAAATGGGTGATCAAACCATTGCCCAACTTGATAATGAAAACCAGCTTGTTGCCACTAACAGCCCGTATGCCGAGCGTTTGCAAAATCTGACTCAAGGCTGGGAAGTTGTTGAAGGCCATACGCTCGATTTTAACGTTTATCAGGTCTCCGAAATTAATGCGTTTGCAGTGCCCAATGGTTCCATCCGGTTATACAGTGGGTTAATGGACGAAATGACCGACGATGAGGTGCGTTACGTTATTGCTCATGAAATAGGCCATGTCGCTTTAGGACACTCCAAGCGGGCTTTCCAGGTCGCTTACGCTGCGTCTGCGGCACGTGAAGCTGCGGCTTCAAGCGGCAGCAGCACCGCCGCCGTCCTATCTACTTCTGAACTTGGCGATTTAGGAGAAAAGCTTATTAATGCCCAGTTCTCTCAGCGTCAGGAAAATGAAGCTGATGACTATGCCATTGAGCTTCTACAGGAGCATAATATGGATGCTGAGGCCTCAATCACTGCGCTGCGCAAACTTGAAGCCAAATATGGTAATAATAGTAGCTTCTTTTCTAGCCACCCAGCCGCTGGCGATCGTGCGAGTCGCTTAGAAACCACGCTTAATTAAGCAATCGTTTATTTACTCCTGCCAGATAGCCACGATGCTGATGGCAGGAGTACTGCTTTATGATGTATAACACCTCAATTAAAAAATCGTTTAATCAACTCGCATACCGATCTAAAAAACCAACACGACTTAATAATTGACATTCTCTTCACATTTAATGCTTTATATTAATTTATAAAATTTCATTATCATATATTTAAAAAGCACTTTCACACTACTTTACTGCTCCTCTCTTACTATTCCTCCAACTGCGTCAAATAAGTATCCTGCAGAATATACATGCGCTTTACATCGCGGTATTTGCCATTGATAAAGAACTCCTGAACCAAGTGTCCTTCTTCGATAAACCCGCTCTCTTCGTAAAGGTGGATTGCTTTGACATTTTCCACTGCCACAATTAAAAACACCTTATGAATATTTAAAATAGTAAAGGAATAATGCAAGGCTTGACGGATCAGTGAGCGAGCAAAGCCTTTTCCTTGATGGTCTGGCGTAATAATGATTTGAAATTCAGCGCTACGATGGATGTAGTCGATTTCAATCAGCTCCACCAACCCAATAGCCACACCGGCACTATCTTCGGCTACAAAGCGTCGCTCGGCATTGTCATGAATATGCTTATTATAAAGCTCTTCTAGCTCATCAAACGACTCGTATGGCTCCTCAAACCAGTAAGACATAATGCTTTGATTATTATTTAACTCATGCACGAAACGTAGGTCACTACGTTCCAGCGCACGTAAAAAAAGTAGATGGCTCATGGATACTGCTCTCATCGTGTAGTGGTTATTGACTGTCGTAATAACTCAAATAGCCACAACGTGGTTTAAACATGGCGTTTAAAAGAAAATAGCTCGGCTAAAGGATGCTCTTTCCCCTCAATTAACGCACGCAATAATTTTGCGCCGATCATGCTGTAGCTAATGCCGTTGCCGCCATAAGCCATGGCAAAATGCACGTTGGGTCCATGGGCATCGTGAGGGCCAAAATAAGGCAGTCCGTCGCTTGTTTCAGCAAACGTGCCCGCCCAGCTAAAAGTAGGATTAATTGTTAATGACGGCCAAAGTGCCTTTACCTTATCAGCCAGCCCTTGGGCTTTTTCCAGTACCCGGTCATCGCGGCGATTGGGGATATCCTGCTCGTCATCATCCCCACCCACCAGCAGGCGCCCATTTTGAGTGGTACGCAGATAAAGATACGGCCGCGCCGATTCCCAGACTAGCGTATGTTGTAGCTCACCCAGCATTTCAGGCGTCAGCGGGTCGGTAATAAACGCATAGCTGCTGCGATTTTTCGCCACGGGTTCAGGCAGCCACGCCTGGGACTCATAGCCTGCAGCAACCACTACCTGCTGACAGGTGAGCGTTGCGCCATTAGTTAGCGTAAGCGCTATATGCTGGTCATGCTGGGTCATGCGCTCAACCTGGGTACGGTCATACACCTCGCTGTCCCGTGTGGCTATCTTGCTAAACAGCTGATAGGCCATTCGATAAGGATCCATGCTTGCCGCAAGCTCCGTTAAAATAGCCCCAGGCGCGTCGAAACCATAGCGTTCTATAAGCGCTGCTCGCTCCAGCCAGCTGGCCTCAAAGCCGTTTTTATTACGTAGCAGCAGCTCCGCTTTTAAAGATGCGACGTCGTCTTCGTTGCTTGCAAAATAGAGGCTTTTTTGGCGCTCAAACTCTACGTCTTCCAGCCCAAGCGCCAAGGCCTCAAGCTCAAGAATCGACTCGGCACAGGCGCGATAGGCAAGTACCGCATTCGCCTCACCGTAACGCTCGGCAAGCTCGCTCATATGAGTATCAATTTCATACTGCAACAGCGCGGTACTCGCCGCCGTACTCCCCCAGCCGATGTCTCGACGCTCGAGTACCACCACGTGGTGGCCATGCTGACTTAGCTCATTGGCAATCAGTGCTCCGGTAATCCCGCCACCAATCACCGCTACGTCACATTGATGGTCATGGGTTAGCTGTGGGAAAGTAGCCAACAAACCATTTTTTACTGCCCAAAACGGATAGCCGCTTTTAAGATCCATCTTCTTCCCTTTACAGAGTGTGGTATCGATAGCTTTAACAATAGTTGCTTGTCGTAGAAATCACTTATTTATAAAAGGAACATTTCATGATTGATTTACGTAGCGATACGGTAACTCGCCCGTCCCCGGCCATGCTGGAAGCCATGATGAGTGCACAGGTAGGCGACGATGTTTGGGGTGATGACCCGACGGTAAATGCGTTTCAGAAAAACCTGGCAGCGATCACCGGCAAGCAGGCGGCGCTGCTTTTCCCCAGCGGCACACAGAGCAATCTAGTCGGCCTGATGGCCCACTGCGAACGCGGTGATGAGTATATCGTGGGCCAATCCGCTCACACCTATCGTTACGAGGGGGGTGGCGCCGCCGTGCTGGGCAGCATTCAGCCGCAGCCCATTGAGAACGCCAGCGACGGCAGCCTACCACTGGAAAAAATCAGCGCGGCGATTAAAGCCGATGATTTTCACTTTGCCCGCACGCGCCTTTTAACACTGGAAAACACCATTGGCGGCAAGGTGCTGCCTGAAGATTACGTGCGCCAGGCAACCGAATTTGCCCGCTCGCGCGGTTTATCAACGCATCTGGATGGCGCACGCCTGTTTAACGCCGCGGTGGCGTCTCAAGCGTCGTTGGAACAGCTTTGCACGCCGTTCGACAGTGTCTCACTATGCTTTTCAAAAGGAATGGGAACGCCCATTGGCTCTGCCCTGGTAGGCTCTCAGGCGTTTATCGAACGCGCCCGGCGCTGGCGCAAAGTTGTGGGTGGCGGTATGCGCCAGGCAGGAATTATTGCGGCGGCATGCCAGTATGCTTTGGATCATCATATGGATGACTTGGCAAAAGATCATCAGCGTGCCACACGTTTAGCACAAGGTTTGGCCGCGCTACCGGGCGTCGAGATTACCTCTCAAGCCACCAATATGGTGTTTGTAAGCATTCCAGACGAACACGTAGCGCCTCTTTCAACCTGGCTTAAAGGGCACGGCATTTTAATTGAGCTTTTATATGCCACGCGCCTTGTCGTTCACCGTGATATTGACGATGCCGATATCGATAAAGTGCTTGAGGTGATGGAGGCGTATTTTAAACAGCAGTAGGTGGCTGATCACTTAGAGTAGCGAGGCTTGTAAAACAAAATCCTTGCCCCCTTAAACCATGATATTTCAGCCTCACTTACCCGCTTACCCGCTTACCTGGGCCACTGCATCGCGGCTGGCCGCTTCTCGCTGCTCACCGGTAAGCTCTACCAACTGCCCCTGGCGCATTTCCAGCAGGCGGTCAGCTTGATCGAAGTAGTGATCGTCATGGCTGATGACGACTACTGTCTTTCCCAGCGCCTTAAGCTTCGGCAATAGCTCACGGTAAAAAACGCGGCGGAATTGGGGGTCTTGGTCGGCGGCCCACTCGTCAAGCAGCAGCAGGTCGCGTTGTTCAGCGACTGCCAGCAGCATCGCCAGACGCTTGCGCTGCCCCTGAGAGAGATTGATATTGGTGATACGGCCGCCGTCGAAATCGAGTTTGCTATGCATGCCCAGTGCGGCAAGCCACTCTTCCATCAGCGCCGGGTCAGGTGACTCGCCAGCTGGCCCCATCAGGCGGTCAAACAGATGCAGGTCGGTGTAAATCGCCGAGAAGTGCTGGCGATAGCGCGTCCAGTCGTCCTCCTCCAGCGGCCTTCCATCAACCTGTACACAGCCGCTTTGGGGCTGATAAAGCCCGGTAAGCAGCCTCGCCAACGTCGATTTTCCACTGCCGTTACCGCCGATCAGGAACACCACCTCGCCTCGTCTCAAGGTCAGGTCGATAGGGCCGATAGCAAAGCCCGGCCGGGATTCTTCATCTGGATAACGATAACTAACTTGCTTCAGGATCAGCGCTTGCCAGTCATGACGCAACGCAGAGTGCCCGAATGCCTCACGATGCTCGGCCAAGTCTAAACTGCTGATCTTTTCGAATGCCACACGAGCGTTAATCAGCGTCGGAAAAGCACCGATCGCTTGGATAAGCGGCGCGCGTAAAAACAGCAGCGTAAGTGAAAAGGTAGTGGCGACCTGTACCGATGCCCATCCCAAACCGTTGGCCAAAAAGAACGCCACACCAATGGCCCCGAGCATCATGATGTTGAACCAGTTCACCGCGCTTAGATGGTAGGTATCTCCAAGAATAAAATGGCGCCGACAATCCTTTGCGTTAGGCGTATAGACATCTCGATACAGCCATTCGGCGCGGTCGCGGTTGAGCGCCAGCTCTTTGCGCCCCTCAATAACCGCCTGATAATCCGCATAGAGACGATCCTGTATCTCGCGAAGTTTGGCCATATGCCCATAGACACGAGCCACCAGGCGTATGCCAATTAAAACCGTCACGATCACCCAAAGCGCGGTGACGCCCAGCATGGTAGGCGAAAGCCATGCCAAGTAAAGCGTAGCACCTACCGTCAGCACCCCGCCCTGCACCAGTTCCGGCAAGCGTATAAACGCAACGGTCACTGAGCTTACGTCGGTGGAGAGACTCGCTAACAAACGCGCACTGCCAATCTGCTCGGCGCGCTCAATGCTGGTATCCAGTATTCGCTTAACCAACTGCCCCCGCAGCCGGTAGACGAAATGATGGCCCAGCGTGGTCAGCGCCAATTGTGACGCCAGGGTAATAACCAGTAATAATGCTATCAGCCCCAGAAACTCAGGCAGAATGCGCCAGGGGTCGGCGAACGAGCCCAGCAATCGTTGATTAATAAAAGCGATGACACCAATACCCAGGCCAGCGCTTGTCAAACTAAGAAGCACTACACCGACAAACGGCCAGCGGTAATCACGCCATACAATCCTCAATAGCTCCATGCAATAGATCTCCTGGCGATTCAAAAGGTGGGATGGCGCACCGCTAGCGCTGGCGCTTAGCCGGACGATTTTCAGGTTTCAGCGGGCAGCCGCCGCACAGTGGCTCCCCAGGTAACCGATACTTGATACAGCACAGCCGCCGCACGCGAGCAGGCGTTTCTCCGCCGAGTTCCAGGTAGCGCACCGGCTGGTAAAGCGTGTTGCGCCGCCCGTTTGCTAATGTCTGGGTAGCAAGATAATCCAGCAGTGGCTCACCAGCGCCGATAAACGCAGGATGCTGTGAGCAGGTTCTGCCCACAAATTCCACATAATGGCCGAGATTGCTCCAGAACACCTTGGCAGAAAGCCCAGAGACCTCGGCCAGCGCGTCAATAAGCGGCGCACAGTGGTCATCGAATAGACGGCTGAAGCGCGCCTGGAGTGCGTTAGAAGCCAACGGTTCGCCACCGTGAGGCAGCCAGACACGCGTTGTCAGGCCGTGATCATCCAATGCCAGCCGTAACTCATCCCCACCCACCGGCAAGTCGTAGCCCAACAACAAATTGGCCACCAGAGTCGGAATTGAGACGCTGCCGAAATGAAATTTCGACCACAGCGAAGCGACTGCCAGAAAGTCGGCATCGTCACCGTGGTATCGGCGATAACGGGCCAACTGCGCGTTTAGCACCTCCCGATCCAGCAGTTCCGAGGCTCCCAGCGTAGGAACATCAGGCCGACCAAAGCAGGGCGCTTTTAAGTTATTCAACGGCGGCTGACGGTAGAGCGCCAGCAACGCGTCTGCTGGGTTCACGACCGATAGCGCACTCGCTGCCTCTCTCATAGCCGCCGCAGCCCCCACATGAAGTAGGCACCGCCAATCAACGAAGCAACCAATCCTGCAGGAATCTCATAGGGAAAAATAATCTGACGCCCCACCCAATCGGCCAGCACCATCAGCAGCATACCGATTAACGCCGCTCCCAGCAGATGCTGTCTAGCCTTGGAGAAGCCCACCAAACGCGCCATATGCGGTGCCAGCAGGCCAATAAACGAAAGCGGCCCCACCACCAACGTGGCACAGGCGGTTAGCAGCGCCACCAATAACAGCAGGGCCAAACGGGCCCGATTGAGCGACACTCCAAGAGCCTTCGCCGTTGGTGCGCCTAATGGCAGGATATCCAGCCAGCGAGTGAAGGGCAGCGTAACCAACGCCAGCACGGCTGCAATACCCCCTACGACTATCGCATTGGTAACATCCACGTAATACGTAGAACCCGCAAGCCAAGCAATCACCTGCTGACCTCTAGGGTCGCCACCCGCCAGCATCACGCTGCGCACTGCATCAAACAGAGCACTGACCGCCACCCCGGTAAGCAGCAAACGTTCGGGGAGATAACCACTCTTGCGATTAATACCCACCAACACCAGCAGCGTCGCGAAAGCCCCTAGGGTACCCACGACAATCAACATCATATTGGTGGGTGCAGGTAGCAGGAAAATTCCCAGTATCAGCGCAATGGCACAGCCACCGCTAATCCCTAATACTTCGGGACTGGCCATCGGGTTAGCGGAAAGGCGCTGAAGAATCGTGCCCGCAATTGCCAACATTAACCCACTAGCCGCGGCCGCCATCACGCGGGGCATGCGCCACTGCATGACATTCCAGTTATTGGGCGCCAGCCAATACCAGCCGTCTACGCCCTGCCCAAACAGCAAGCCAAGAACCGTTGCACCCAGTAACGCCAGCAGTAATCCGGTGGCTAAACGTGACGGCGCAGGATGACGATGTGCAAAAACCCCGGCCCCTTTCGGCGGCTGGTCGCCCTGAAGTTTTAGGCGTGGAATCAGCCACATTAAAAGAGGTGCTCCCAAAGCACCGGTAATCGCCCCGGTGGGAATAAAGGCTGCAGCCATACCAGAGAACTGCTGCAGCAACAGATCAGTGGTGGCCAACAACACGGCTCCCAACAACGTCGACCAAAGCAACCTCGCACCTAAGCGTCGCGCGCCGGCCATGCGTACAATATTGGGCGCTGCCAGGCCGATAAAGCCGATGATGCCCACCACGCTAACAATGCTGCCGGTAATAAATACCGCCAACCCCATTCCTGCAAAGCGTAAATAGGCAAGTGAGACGCCCAGGCTCTTGGCGCTCGCATCATCAAGTTCCAGCACCGCCAAAGGGCGCAGCAAAAACCACGCGGCCACGCAGCTAATCGCCAGCCGGGGCCAGAGTACCGCAACCCCGTCCCAACCATTTTGCGCCAGCGATCCCGCGCCCCAGATAAGTAGTCCCGAGAGCGCCTCGTGGTTAAACAATAACAGTGCCGTAGAGAGCGCCCCCAAGTACAGATTGACCACCAAGCCCGCCAGCACCACCACGATCGGCGCCAACCCACGCCGCCAGGAGAGCAGAAACACTAATCCAACCGCTAGCGCACCGCCCAATAAGGCGACCCATTCGCGCCCGGCGACAAGCAGCCCCGGCGCCAGCAAGGTGGCGGTCATCAACGCCAGGTTAGCGCCCGATGCCACCCCTAGGGTGGTGGGCGAAGCCAACGGGTTGCGCAGCACCTGCTGCATGAGCACGCCTGCCAACCCCAAGCCGCCCCCAGCGAGCAGGGCGATAGAGAGGCGCGGCCACCAAGCGTAGTAAAGCAGCAGCTCGTCAACGTTCTCAAAAGAAGGGGCTACTAATGCCTGTAAGCCCCGTGCAAAACCGCCTTGGCCTTGCAGCTCCACCCAAAACAGCACCACCATTGGCAGACTAAGCAATAAGCAGGCTTTAGCGGGCGACATCGTCCCCATTCTCTGGGCAAATTGTCCGGCGCCTAACATAGCGAATACTCTTTTTTGTTAGACGAACATAACGCCATGCGGGGCGCGATAAGCAACAGCGTCATTTTATTAGCCTTAAAAGTATCTGAAAGTAGGTAATGGAATGATTAATAAGGATTCTAAATGATAACGATTAGCACTACAATTGGCGCCTTTATTAAAGGAGACAGTTACCATGGCGGCCAAGCAAAGCTACCAGCTTTTTGATATCACTCTCGCTCGGCGTACCCAGGTCAGCGCCTCGTTAGTTAAATTCACATTTACTGGCCCTGATGTCCGTCAAATGGCGACCTACGCACCAGATCAACGCGTCAAGCTGTTCTTTCCTGAAGGCGGCGGCAATCTCGACCCGTTGTTCGAGATTGCCAAGCTGGAAGAGCACGATTGGTACGGCGCCTACCGTGCATTGCCGGATAACCACCGCCCCTCTGCGCGCACCTACACCATTCGCGCCCTACGCTCAGAGCAGGCTGAGGTGGATATAGAGTTTGTACTCCATGGCGATAACGGCCCTGCATCGCGCTGGGCAATGTACGCCCGTCCAGGTGATCGCCTTGCCATGACGGCCCCAGCCGCCAATGCGGAAGGTCCAAAACAGGGTTACGAGTGGAAGCCACCCCAAGGTGTGCGCCGTATTCTTATCATCGCTGATGAAACCGCTCTTCCCGCCGCGGCAGGCATTCTGGAAACCCTTGATGGCTTACCCCTAAAACCCAAGGTCGAAGCCCTTCTCGAAGTCCCCCATAGAGATGATGTCCAGCCGCTTCCCCAAGCCGCCAAGCTGCACTGGCTGGCCCGCGATGCCGAGCCCGGATGCCAGCATGGTGAGCTACTGATGAGAGCGCTGCGCGATATCGATTTGCAGCAAGAGATTGTTGCACTAGGGGGCACTCCTTTAACCGCGAGCAGCGGCTGCGAGAATGAAGGCAGTGAAGGAGCACCCAGCCATGATGAACTAGACCAGGATGAAAATGCCCCGCTCTGGGAACCCGCCACCCTGGACGACAGTGCACCCTTCTACACCTGGATCGCCGCTGAAACCAAGGTCGCCATGAAGCTGCGTCGCTATTTGGTCAACGAGTGTGGGCTCCCTAAGCAGTACGTTACCAGCATGGGCTACTGGCGCCAGGGCAAAGCCAATGGTTAAGGGAATGGCAAACAACACGACATTGAGCAATGACCACATAAGTTCATCAGCTCATGCGTCTTTGCGCTGGCGAGACAGCCCAAACCGCTATGGGCGGGTCAGCCGGGCACTGCATTGGCTAACCGCAGCCCTAGTCACACTGCAATTTACCGTTTTGTTGGCGTGGCGAGGAATAGGCGAAAGCAGTATCACGCTTCTCTTAGCGAGTATCGGGCCCCACGGTTCATTAGGCTTTCTAATGCTGACCGTCACCCTGGCCCGGCTTGGCTGGGCATGGCTTAACCGCAAGCAGCGCCCGCCACAAGCGCCAGGGCTGGGTGGGCACATGGCGCGCGTCGTCCATGTCACATTTTATGGGCTGTTATTGTGGCTGCCCGCTTTCGCTATTTTGCGCCAATATGGGCGCGGCGGAGCGCTGCGCTTTTATGGCCTGGAACTACTACCAGAAGCCGAGCGCGACATCATCTGGATGATCGCCCCCGCCGATCTTCTCCACGGCCCGCTCTCATGGCTACTATTAGGATTAGTCATCGGCCACATCGCGATAGCGCTGATTCACCGCTTTTGGCTCAAGGATAAGGTTTTGGCACGTATGGCTGGCTCAAATGACCGGTGAGTGGGCCGCTTTCGGCTCTCTGACAGCCTCAGGCACGGCAGCCAACAACTTACCGCTTTCTAGCCGCACCAACCGATCCGCGAGGTGGAAATAGCGGTCATCGTGGGTGATGACCAGCACTGCCTTGCCCATGCGTTTTAGCTCGGGCAATACCTCGCAGTAAAACACCTCTTTGAATAACGGATCCTGATCCGCCGCCCACTCGTCAAACACCAAGAAAGGCCGATCCTCAAGGTAGGCCACGACAAGCGCCAAGCGCTTACGTTGCCCCTGAGAGAGTGCTTGGGTGGTGAACGCACCGTTTTCAACCCGCACCTTGTGCTGCAGGTGCAACTTGGCCAGCAGGCGATTACCCTCCTCGTCCAAGCCTTCCCGCGGCGCTTCTAACAGGCGCTCAAAGAGATGGAAGTCCGAGAACACCACCGAGAAGAGCTGCCGGTAGGCATCCCAACTATCCGCCTCGACACGTTCGCCATTGAGCAACACCTCGCCACCTTCCGGCGGGTAAAGCCCCACTACCACTTTGGCCAGCGTGGTCTTACCGCTACCGTTGCCCCCCACCAGAAACACCACTTCCCCCGGCGTAAAGCTCAGATCAATCGGCCCCAACTCAAAGAAGTCATCGCTCTGCTCGTGGTAGTACTGATGGGTGACTTCGCGCAACTCAAGATGCTGCAAAGCAGGCACCTGGGTAGTCTGGGTAGTCGCTTGTCTCTCCTGCCCCTGGGGCATCTCGCGTGTGATGTCATCAATTCGACTAGCAGCTACCCGCGCCATATTGATCCGCGGGATATTGATCAGCAAGCCTTCAAGGGGGGTCACCATAAACACAAACACCAGGGCAAATCCGGTCATTACCTGGGTTTGGTTAGGCCCATCGCCCGCCAACACAAACAGCACCAGACCGATAAAGGCGTACATCAGGAACTGCCCCCAACTGGTCGAGATCACGAACAGCGACATGCCATAGGTACGCAGCCGCCGCACGCCTTCAACCGACTCCCCCAATATCTGATCCATAAAGACCCGGCTCTTGCGTTGGTGTAGCCGCAACTCTTTTGCACCATCGGTCAGCGCGCGGAAATGTCCAAACAAGCGATCCTGCTCTGACGAGGCATCCTGGAGGTAATGAATAGCGCGTAAGTGCACCAGATGGTAGCCGACAGCGCCCAGCCCAATCACCCCAAGTGCAAATAAAAACACCTGCCATGAGAGCATTGCCAGGTAGCCCAAGCACCCCACCACGATAACCGTATTGGTCAAAATCACCGGCAAGCTAACGAACAGTACCGCCACATTGTTGCTGTGCTCGGTGAGCGCCGACTGGATCCGCGCGCTACCAACACGCTCGAACCGAGCAAAGGGGGTCTCGGCCACGCACTGGGCGACAAAACTGCGCAACTCGGCCAGAGCACGCTGCCCCAACCGCTCAAACAGCGCCGTCGACACCATCCGACAGACCATTAGGGCCACAGCAATCCCCGCGAAGCCCCAAGCCGCATTGGCACGGCTGGCGGCATCACTGTTTAACGCCGCATTGATTTGGGCAATCAGCAGCACGCTGAAAAGCCCCGAGAGAATGCTGGCCAGCGCAGCAGCGGTCATCAACCCGCGGGTTCGACGAATCAGATAGGGAAGCACATTCACCTCATTGGAAAGCGATTAGAAAAAACGACTGGAAATCGAGACCTATCTCTAATGACGAACCGCTCACGCAAAAAGTTAACCAATATTTATGTAAACAAGCCTCATTCTCATTCGTCTTTAGATAAGGAAGTCAGTAACGCCGCCCTCCGGCGGGGTGATTTTAATTCGTTTCTTTGATTCGTTCTTATTGATAGGAGCTTAGCGGTGTCCAGTTCTATCCAGGCACAACCACAGGTACACGCACCAACTGAAAGCCACGCGGTGGCCTCGCTGCTCTCACGCCCCGAGGGCTACGACTATCAAGTCACCTACGACCTTACCACCCAGTCACTTCACGTGAAGAATGACCAAGAGCAACTGGAATGGGCACTGGTGGATGATAACCACAGCTTGGCGCTGTGCTGGCCGCATCGCTCCGCGCCACCTCGCACGGCATTGCTTGCCGCTATCGAAGGGGCTTTTGCCTTTTACCCGGCCAATGTTGCGCTACGCCTTCAGCTACCTAGTGTTTTGCACGCTAACCTTTGTGCCGCCGGCATCGCGGTTAAAGATAGCCATGGGGAACTCTGGGCCTATGCCGAGTTAATTTGGCAGTTACCCACACTTTGGCTTAACTCGCCCCCCACGCGCCCTTACCCGCAGCAGCCCATATTGGAGAATGGAAAGCGACACCCACGCCGCCCACCGCGCCCCAGTGGCACGGTCTATCAGCGCCATATTCCCTGGCTGGATGCCACCCTGAGCTTTCGAGTGCTTGACCTGGAGCTTGACCTTGAACGCTTCAACCACTGGATGAACGACCCGGTTGTCGCTCACTTCTGGGAAGAGCAGGGTGGTTTGCAACAGCATCGCAAGCGGCTGGAGAGCACGCTCCAGAACCCCAGCGTTGTGCCATTGATCGGCTGTATCGACGGCGAGCCCTTTGGCTATTTTGAGACCTACTGGGCCAAGGAGGATCGCATCGGCGCTTATTACGATGTCGGTGACTTTGACCGCGGCTGGCACGTGCTGATCGGCGAGGCTGCTTTTCGTGGGCAACCCTATGTGGCTGCCTGGATGCCCTCCATCTCGCACTATCTGTTTCTGGATGACTGCCGCACCCAGCGCTTGGTGATCGAGCCCCGCGTGGATAACGCCAAGATGCTGCGCAACCTTGCCCAGTGCGGTTATGCCCATGTGAAGGCGTTCGATTTCCCCCATAAGCGGGCCATGCTCGGTATGCAGCTTCGCGAACACTTTTTTAACGAGCGCAGCTGGATCCCGCTGCCTCCGCACCCTGGGTCTGCGCCACGACCCGACCCACGTTTCACCCCATAAACACGTCAGCCACGAGGACTCTTATGCATATTCACGACTTGATCGGCATCGGCTTCGGCCCCTCCAACATTGCCCTGGCCATTGCGCTTGATGAACAGCGCCAGGTAGGGCAAGCGAAGGATGCCTTGTTTATTGAGCGTCAGCCCTGCTTTGCCTGGCACCCGCATATGCTGCTGGAAAATGCCCATATGCAGATCTCCTTCCTCAAAGACCTGGTCACGCCGCGCAACCCAGGCAGCCGTTTCAGCTTCCTCAATTACCTCCACAGCAAAGGCCGCCTGCAGGACTTTATCAACCTGCAGACCTTCTTCCCCAGCCGCCACGAGTTCAATGACTACCTAAGCTGGACGGCCAGCCACTTTGAACACCAGTGCACCTATGGAGAGGAGGTGTTTGAAGTGCTGCCCGAAACTGATAACGACGAGGTCGCCTACCTCCGCGTGCGTTCACGGGATGAGAGTGGCGCGGTGCAGGAAAGGCTCACCCGTTCATTGGTAATCAGCGTGGGGGGTGCGCCCAATGTGCCTGAATGCTTCGCCGGCCTAAAAAACGACCCTCGGGTCTTCCACTCCAGCCACTACCTCCGGGAGCTGGCGAAGCAAGATGCCCCCAAACGTATCGCGGTTATCGGTGCCGGCCAGAGCGCCGCTGAAATCTTCCTTGATCTGCACAACCGCGAAGGCATTCAGGTGGATTTGATTAGCCGGGCATGGGCCTTTAAACCCTCGGACGATAGCCCCTTTGTCAACGAGATTTTCAATCCCGAATACACCGACTACGTGTTCAACAACCCCACTGGCCAGCGGGAAGCGCTGCTGCAGGAGTACAAAAGCACCAACTACTCGGCACCTGACTTGGCGCTGATTCAGGAAATTTACGATGTGTTCTACCAGCAAAAAGTGACCGGTCAGGCCCGCCACCGCTTCCGCCGTCGCCATGAGGTTATCGGCAGTCAAGCAAGCCCTGAAGGCGTCGAGCTAAACGTGCGTGATTTGGAGACTGGCCATACGGATATCACCCGCTACGACGCCGTGGTGTTAGCCACCGGCTATGTACGCGACACCCATAAACGGCTACTGGCCCCTGTTGCGGGCTACCTGCCTGATTTTGCCGTTAACCGCCACTATCAGCTCTATACCAAGCCTGAGTTTAAACCGGCTATTTTCCTGCAAGGCAGCTGCGAACCCACCCATGGTTTGAGCGATACCCTGCTATCGATTTTGGCGGCACGGACGAGTGAGATTTGTGAAGTACTTAATGAGGCGTTACCAGCAGCCCAGTCAGAGGCATCAACTCCATCACTGGTAAGCACGGACTAACCAAGCACTATCAACGCATGGCCGCTCTCCCAAAGCGGCCCCTAACACCGAGACTTACGCCCATTATGTCCTTACATCCTGATGTCGCCGCTTTCTTAGACCTGATCGCCGATAGCGGCAATCCGCCTTTCCACTCGCTCTCACCAGAACAGGCACGCGCTGCCTACGAGGCATCATCACAGATGCTTGATGAGCCAATAGCTAACGATGCAACGGCACTGAGTATCACCTGCCGAGATGGATATCGCCTTGAACTACGCCACTACCAAGGCGAGGAGTCTTTATCGCCCATCCTGCTCTACTTCCATGGCGGCGGCTACCTACTGGGCAGCCTGGATTCCCACGATTCGCTCTGCCAGAGCATCGCTCAAGCGACTGGTTACACAGTGTTGGCTGTCGACTATCGGTTGGCTCCCGAGCACAAGTTTCCGACAGCGTTTCACGACGCTGAAGATGCCTATTGCTGGCTGCTGAAGCATGGCGAAGAGATGGGGCTCAATACCTCACGTATCGCCGTGGGTGGTGACAGTGTAGGGGGAACCCTAGCCACGGCTCTTTGCATGTCAGCGCGTGATAATGGTTGGCACCCTCCACGCTGCCAGATTTTGCTCTACCCCTGCACCAGCGCCTGGCAGGACAGCGAGTCTCACCGCCGATATGCACAAGGCTACCTGCTAGAAGCAGACACCCTGCAATGGATGTTTGGCCACTATCTAAATAGCGATGAGGAACGCCACGACTGGCGCTTTGCGCCGTTGGAGGCGGCAGAACTCAAAAACCTACCGCCTGCGTTTATCGCCCTGGCCGAACATGATCCCCTGGTCGATGAAGGCATTGCCTACGTGAACCGCTTACAGGAAGCGAACGTGGATACCCAACTGACCATATACCCCGGCATGGTGCACGACTTCGCACGCCTGGGCAGCATCGCCCCCGAAGCCACCGATCAGGTACGCGCGGATATTGCCAAGGCGCTACGGCTCCATCTCCCCAAAAGCCACCAGACCTGATCGATCTATAATATATTGATAAAATTAGATTATTAATTTATTTGTCTTCTGAAAACGTCAGAAGACAATTTATCAATCACTGCTATCCCTCAAAGCTAGGGAAGATCCAAGGAGTAGATAAAGCCAACGATTATCGTTTACACTACGGCGATAGTTGAAAAGGAAATGCAATGTCTAACTTTTTTGCGATCATCCGTCACTCATTCTCATACTTGATAGCCACTTCTTTGATATTTTCCTCATTTATATCATCTAGCCTTTATGCAGCTTCATCGCCCACTACAGCAATAACAGCCTTAGACCTTCCAATCGCAGAGACACTTATCGAGCTAGGAGTATCTCCAGTCATAATTAGCCAGAGGCAGTCTTTCAACTTTTGGACAGGTGGCACCTACGAACTTTCTAAAATTATTGAGGCTGGCTCTCCATTACCAAACATTGAGCTCCTTCAGCAAATCAGGCCAACCCGGACATTACTTGCTCCTTGGCAAAGCAATCTAGAACCTCGACTTGCTTCAGTATCGCCAGTGACTATTGTTGATAGCTACCCCTACTCTGGCGATGGGAATTTGTGGGAACGCCTATTGATCTTCACTTATAGACTTGGCCAGCTAGTAGGGCAGCAGGGAGAGGTTAACCACCTCATCAACCAAACTGATACGCACTTAGATAGTCTGAAAGAGCTCCTTCGCAATGATGGTACGCCGCTTCTTTTCGTCCAGCTCTGGGGGGAAAGACATGTTCGCGTTTTTGGCGAAAACAGCCTGCCACAGGCCGTGTCTCAACGCTTGGGAATTGACAATGCATGGCACGAAACAACAAATCAATGGGGATACTCATTGGTAGGAATTGAAGCCCTATTAGGTATTGATGCAAGACTGGTAATTATTAGCTCTCGTCATCCGACAGATTTCGAAGGTCAACTGACACAAAACTCTATGTGGCAGCATCTCCCCAGTGTTCGGCGTGGTGACTTTATCGTGCTACCTGGTACTTTCTGGTTTGCTGGAGGATTGCCTTCAGCACAACGTTTTGCAGATGCTTTGGTCGAGGCAATCGATGAGCCTTAATTCATAAAATAGCTTCAGCGTCTTGCAGCATCAAAATCGATCGCACTAACGCGAGACCCTGGTGCCAGGATAGTTGTCGCCTGATTGGGCTGCATCTGTTGATACAACACTGAGTATCAGCACAGCCGGATACGCCGTCTCCCCAGGCAAAGCGCCACCAGGGCCTTGATAAGGCTATTCTGCCCAAGCGCCATACCTTGGCTACACAATCGGAACGCTGGTCAGAAGATACGAGATAAGCGGCAACCTGCTGGGCCTGAGTTAGCGCAGAAGGAAGCTGCATAAATGAATGGTCTTCACAAAAATTACGTTGATAAATACCGTCTCTTGAAAGGCTTCAAAAGCTGCTCCTAAGTAGTTTTTCCCTTTAAGCTGCAAGGTCGTTAGCGCAATAATTACTTATTGATTCAAGTCTACTCCTTCATAAAGCTGTCTACGATGGCCTTCAAGCTAGGATATCTGCAAGGCTTGATGCGTATAGGCTGGGGCTACCTCCCCTAATAGACTCTGACAACGAAGTGCAGCCTAATGCTACCTACTCACAGCTTGACAAAAAGGTTCAACAATCATTAAATCTAAATGATAACAATTATATTTCAAATACACATAAAGCAAAGGGTATCATTTCCATGCACAAATCGTCGCTGCAAAAAAGAGCGCTAGCAGTTGCAATTGGCTCCATAAATTGCGCCTTTGTTCTAACGCCACTACTAGCTACTGCACAAGACAGTCCAAGAAGCCCCGAAAGTCCTTCTACCTCACAGAGTAGACTGAACGCTTCGCAAGCACCGTCAAACGATGCGTCAGAGCTGTCTACAGTAACAGTGATCGGAGAAGCTGTTAGAGAAGCAACTACCGAGGGCAGCAATTCTTTTACCACTGATCGCAGCACTATCGGTTTGAGCGAACAGGCCATCAAGAATATTCCGCAGTCTGTCAGTGTATTGACCCGCGAAAGGCTCAACGATCAAAACTTAACCTCTCTCAAAGAGGCGATGGAGCAGACTACTGGCATTAGTGTAATGTCATACGGATCAAATCAGTATCAACTCAGATCCCGCGGCTATGATATTGATTCTCTTATGCTGGATGGAAGCCGTGTTGAAGCACCTTATGGCTCATTATCCAATACGGGCCTCTATGACACGGCTCTCTATGATCGTATTGAGGTTATGCGGGGACCTACGGGAATACTCACGGGTAGCGGCGAACCCAGTGGCACTGTCAACTTGGCACGCAAACGCGCCCGGCGAGATTTCGGCTTCGATATGTCGTTGTCTGCCGGCTCTTGGGACGCCTATCGAAGTACAATTGACGTCACAGGTTCGCTCAACGGAATGGTAGCCTACGCGGCAGGATTGTGGGGGTCTACGATGAACAAGAGTCGTTCGTCGATGAGGTTAATGCACAAAATGCTATTGGCTACGGCACGTTGGAGTACGACTTTACCCCTGATACCACATTATCGGTCGGCGTCGCTAGACAAACAGAGGACTCCCGTCCGCATTCTGGTTTGCCCGTAGCCAGCAACGGCAACTTATTCGATGTTGACCGCTCAACCTATCTCGGTTCGTCATGGGATCGTTCGCACGCAAATGCGACACGCTATTTTGCTGATCTAGAACACTATCTTAATAATGGTGGCTTCTTTAGTTTAAAAGCTAACCAGATCGAAACATATAGAATGAATGTCACAAGCAGTGAAGGTGCTCTAGTGCTTGATGAAGATTCAGGCGATATGTTGACACGTAATAGCTCCTGGTCTAATCGAACTAAGAGTGAATCGCTGGAGGCGAGACTAACGACTCCATTCAATCTATTCGAGGCCGAACATGCTACCACTCTGGGGGCCAGCTACAATAAGAACGACAGCTACACCCCGTATGCTTACGGAGAAGGTGACTATTTTAATCAGCACTCCCTCCAAAACATTTATTCTCCCCACGAACTGCCAGAACCGGATGAATATTCTCTTTATCCTGGATATGTCAGTTCTGACTTGAGGCAAGAGAGCCTGTATGGGCAAGTTAACTGGTCTGTCACACCACGCCTGACACTCGTTACTGGCGGACGCCTTGACTGGTATGACATCACATCAGACCTTGCTGAGGGAGATTGGGGGCGCCATAGAGCTGGCAGTGGTCGCGAATTCACTCCTTATTACGGGGCTATCTATGAAATAACCCCAAGCATTAACTTTTATACAAGCATGTCAAATATCTTTCAGCCGCAAACAGAGATCGAATCTAACGGTGAGATTATTAAACCACGCACAGGAGAACAAATCGAAGCTGGTGTAAAGGGTGGGTCATCCGACGGCGAATTCAATTGGCATCTTGCAGTATTCAATATCGAGGATCAGAACCGAGCCTACACAGACCCCGATAACTCTGCCTTCTCTATCCCGCTTGGAGAGACGCGCAGCCGTGGCTTTGAAGCAGAGATCTCCGGCAGTCCATTACCTCGTTTAGATGTAAGTGCCGGTTACGCATATACAGATACTGAGTATACACGTGATGCAAGTTTGGAGGGAATATCGCTATCACCTGACACGCCACGGCATAATTTCAAACTTTGGACACGTTATTACTTCTCTGACGATGCCAACCGAGGATGGCGTATTGGTGCTGGTGTTAACACTGTCAGCAGTATTTATGCCGAAGATGGCACTAATCGCTGGGAGCAAGGCGGCTACACCTTACTTTCAGCTCAGTTAGGTTATCGCTTCAATGAGAACTTTGATGTTAGCTTTAAGGGGAATAATCTTACTGATGAAAAATATTATTCGACGGTTCGAGCTAACACTAGACACAATTACTATGGAGATCCTCGCAACTTTACATTTAACCTAAATTATAGTTACTGAACTGAAAGGGAGGTCAGGACTATATGACCCCCCAGGTTCATTCTGCACAGGTTTTTCTGTCAATATTATCCAATCTTAGCATCAGCCTTCTGTCCTAATTATTGGCACAGGCCATACCAAAATAAA
>NZ_JBQTDC010000053.1:0-19507 GCF_052353045.1 Halomonas sp. AOP7-B1-5
ACGGTCTGGTGGCTGGGCTGCTTGGCGGCCAAGGCTTGGAAGATAGCCAGTTACTCGATGGACTGCTGGGTAACGACGGGTTAGTGAATGGACTGGTTGGTACCCTGGTGGGCGGCGGCCTCTTAGGAGATCTGACCAGCGAAGATCTACTGGGTGGTGCGGATGGCCTGCTTGGTGAAGAAGGCTTAGTGGGCAACCTGCTGGATACGCTGGTAGGACCGACTGGTCTTATAAGCGGATTGCTCATTGATGTATCAGTAGATGCGGAGCTACAAACAAACCTTGTCAATAACTTACTGAGCTCAGATGGAATGCTGGCTGGTTTGCTAGGTGATGGTGGGCCATTGGGTGGCCAGCTTAATGAAGGTGAGTTGCTGGAAGGACTGCTAGGAGAAAGCGGTGTAGTCGCTAACCTGCTAGGTACACTAGTGGGCGGTGAGGGAATACTCAGCGATAGCGAACTGGGCAGCGAAGGTCAGGTCAGTAACCTGCTGGATACGCTGCTTGGTCAGAATGGATTGCTTAGTAGTCTGCCTGGAAGCATCCCCGACAATGAAGGACTACTGACCGGATTGGTCAATGGACTTCTAGGCGAAAGTGGCCTTTTAGCCGGACTGGTAAATAGTGGCGTGGCATTGAGCGACCCGGTGGAAGGAGGTACTGAAGGCCTTCTTGATAGCCTCTTGGGCGAGAATGGACTAGTCACTGAAACGCTTAACACCCTATTAGGAGATGACGGCTTGTTGGGCGGCCTAGTGGACAGTACAGACCAAGAAAACTGGCTCGGCAATGATGGGCTACTTTCCAGCGTACTCTCACCCATCGTAGGGCCGAGTGGACTCTTAACAAGTATATTGGCATCGACCGATGCCACACTGACTCCTGAGCAGGGCGAGGGCTTGCTGGCAGATTTGATAGGAACTGATGGTTTGCTTGAAGGTCTCTTACAATCTGGTGGAGCGCTGGGGGATATGGATGACCAGATTTTAGTAGATGGACTGACAGGGGATGGCGGCCTAGTCAATGGTATTGTAGGAACTTTACTTGAAGAGGACGGAGTCCTGAATGGTGTTGTAGACGAAAGCACCGTGGGAAATCTGGTCGAAGGGCTGCTGGGTGAAAATGGTTTAATCGGAAGCTTGGGTTTAAGCGGTCTTTTAGGCGGTATTGGTGATCTCATTGGCAGCATTGGTGGAGGGCTTTTTGGTGGATTGTCATTAACCTCTATTGCCTCAGACGATGATCCAGTATCTCTAGCCTCGTTTAGCATTGAAGGCGATGAAAGCTTCAGTATCGCTGGGTTTGATCTGGATAACGTTGCAGATGAGTCTGAGGGTGTAGAGTCAGTATTCGATGCCAACACTATCGGTGACTTGTTGCAGGAGCCGAATGAGGATCTCTTTAGTGATACTGACTTCGATATTCTTACAGAAGAAGTTGCGCTGGAAAACAATGGAGAAACGATCTATGCCATTAATAGCGATAGCGAGGAGACTTTAGTCGAACCTGTCGAGGTAGTTGATAACTTCTCTGACACTAGCGCTTTGGAAGTTAGCCGACTTAATAGTGAGCTTGAACAGAACCAGGTGTTATAAAGAAATCAATCTAGATAGCGCTTGCTACCTCCTAGCGCCGGGCCGAAAGGCCCGGTTTTTTTATGAATATTCTAATCAGTTATTTGTTAGATTTGCCTATTCATAATGTCGCTTATGAAATTCCTGTCGTTAGGCGTATGCTTTTTAGACTGATAAAATCTACAGACTTTCTCCTATTTTGTAGGGTACGCAAAAAACGTTTGATTTGAAAATAAAAACACGGAAGATGAAGATTATAAGCAGTAGGTTTTAACTGCTTTTTAAAGAAAAATAATGAAAATTATTCCCTCTGTATTCTACTTTGGTTGTATGTATTTAAGTGCGTAACGAATTAATTTATGCTGCAATTATAAGAAGTTTTTACTAAAAAAATTATGTTTTACAGTATATTGGGGAACGCATGAAAAAGAAGAAAATGCTACGTTCATGTATCGCTTCTTTTTTGACAGGGAGTATTGTTTTAGGCGTTCAGTCAACGCATGTTCTTGCCCATGGAATTGTTGGGCTATCGGATGCTCCGATCACTTCTCAGCATCGCCCTGTAATACAAAGCTCTTCGGTCCCCGGCGATAGTGCTCGCTCCGAAAACCTGCCTGTTTCTACTAACCGTGCCAGTTCAATAACGGGGTTGTCAGACGATAATAGGAGTGTGGAAGGTCAAACTCGCTATCAGCCATCGGTTGTTCAGGCGGCTTCTCAGTCTTCATCGTCATCAGATAGTTTAGTTAACATTGTTCGATCGGGGACTCGCTCGTCAGGCGGTAGTGCTGTCACCCCCTCCCCTCAACCAGTGAATGCCAGCCAGAATGGGTATGGCGGAGCTCCGCAAGAGAGCGAAGCGGCGGGTCTGCGGGCGGCGACGAGAACGGCTATACCCACCAACGTGCGTTTATCCGAACCGCAACAAAACCTAGGCGCTCAGCGATCGGAAAGTAGATTAGCGCAGGATATTCAAACAAGCTCTCGCCGGCCATTAGTGTCAGACGCTGATGTTGGGGAGATAAATGCTCCCGTACGCGAGGCCGCAGTCTCAGACATAGCGCCAGAGCCGATAATGCCTGAGCCAGTGACTTCAGAAACGGCTTTGTCAGCGACAGATAGCCAAAATAACAGGCTAGCTGAAGAGGCTCGACCTATCGCAATAGAGTTTCAGCGTAACCCGCCAGTGCATAGCGCTTTGGAAAGTGCTAATGAGTTGCCTGCTGTGAGTTCGGCGGCTTCTGTCATCGCTGCTTCTTCAACGCCATCATCCGCGACCGATCAAGAGGGAATGAGCATTCTTGAAGCGGTACAGAGAACGATCGCCTGGCATCCGACTATTGGGGAAGCATTAGGTCGTTTATACCAACAGGGCGAGCAGGTAAGCGTGGCGAGGTCTGGCTACTATCCGCAGGTGAGTGCCGGTATTACAACCGAGCGCCGCAGCTCTACAGGGCGGTCTGAAGATGCGGTGACGGTATCTGCCTCACAAATGCTGTACGACTTTGGACGTGTTTCTAGTCAGGTGGATGCCGCAAGCTTTGGCGTTAACCGCGATCAAGCCAGGGTCTGGCTCGCAATGGATCAACTGGCAAGAGACGCCGCTCAGGCGGCCATCGAGGTTCAGCGCTACCAGGCACTGCTGGATATTGCACGTGAGCAAATCGCAGGTTTAACGGATATCCAAAAGCTTGCAGCCAGACGTTCAGAGCTTGGGGCAAGTACGCGCTCCGATGAAATTCAGGCTCAGTCACGTGTAGAGGCGGCTGAAGCGACAGAGCTTCAAATAGAAGCCCAGCTACTGACATGGCAAAATACGGTACGCACGTTAGTCGGTGCTAACGGCCCCGTCACTATTAATCGTAACTTTCCAGAGCCGCTGACCCAGTCATGTGCTGTAGCCTCTGAAGATTTTGATAATGTGCCCGAACTGATGGTGGCAGAAGCCGAGCAGGCGGAGGCTCGCGCTATCATTGCCCAAACTCAGGCCTCATTTTTCCCAACGGTATCGCTTGACGCTGATCTTAATCAGTTCTTGAACCGGGATGTGGCGGAAGATGATACCGAGGTCATCATGCGGGTTAATTTATCCAGCAACTTATATCAGGGAGGCGCTACGAGCGCTCGCCGCCGGGCGGCCGACTATAGCTTGCAAGCCTCTCAGGCAGCTAAAGATGCCGCCTATCTGTCGCTTTCACGCAGCTTACGTGAAGCCAAAGAGCAAACCGCCAGCTTTGGTCTGCGTCTTGTTACATTGGATGCCCGGGCACGTAGTATCCGCGATACCCAGCAATTATATCGCCAGCAATACTTATCGCTTGGGACACGCTCCTTGCTAGACCTGCTGAATGCCGAACAGGAGATTCATCAGTCCCGCTTTGACCAGGAAAACACCCGTTACGATTTATACCGCTTACAAATCGACTGTCTCTACAGTTCTGCCGATATTCGTGACGCGTTTGGTTTAGAAGATTCCATGGTACAAGGAGTTAGCGTTTCGCCATGAGTGATGATAAGGATAGCCAGCATAACAACGAGCTAAATAAACCGGCTTCAAAAGCCTCTGCTTTAGAAGAGGGTAGCGCTCATGATGAAATAGCCACTGAGTTTGAAGCTAGCCATTATTATGCAAGTTGGATTGAGGCCATGTTGATAGTGGCCAAACATTATCGGCTGGAATATTCGGCTGAAAATGTTCGCTTAACGGCCTCATGGCGGCAGGACAAACCGATTGGCGAAGTGCTGAGGAGTATTGCGCGCCAACTTGGTATGACGCTTAAAACCAGCCAGCTTAACGTGAAAGAATTGACGCCTTGGCGTTTGCCACTGGTCGTACAGTTTAGTGATGGCCAAATTGCCGTCGTTGAAACGGTCGATAGTGACGGCAATGTGGGCATTGTATATAGCAGTGACCAAGGAATGAAAAGCTCTTTGAGTCGCGAAGAGCTTGTGCAACATGTAACGGTCGCGGTCATCCTGCGCCCTGCAAAATCCATCCCTGATGCCAGGGTAGATGACTATATCAAGCCCTATGAAAAGAACTGGCTGCGCAAGATCATCTTAAGGGATTTAAAACCTTATGGTCATGTGATGCTGGCCTCGCTCATTGCCAATACGCTGGCGTTAGCAGGCATTATCTTTTCGCGGCAGGTCTATGACCGGGTTATTCCGGCGGAATCGATGCCCACGCTCTACGTGCTATTTAGTGGGGTGCTGCTGGCACTGCTATTCGATTTTATATTGCGTCGATCCCGGGTAAGAATTACAGATCTTCTGGGAAAACGCGCGGATATGCGGGCATCTGATCGTGTTTTTGGTCATGCGCTAAGAATACGTAATACCGCAAGACCCAAGTCGACAGGTACCTTTATTTCACAAATCCGTGAGCTGGAGTACGTGCGCGAGTTGCTTACTTCCACAACGGTCACGGCATTTGCGGATATGCCGTTCTTTATCCTTTTCTGTTTTGTATTCTGGTATATCGCGGGCTCGTTGGTATTAGTACCTATCGGGGCTGTTGTGCTGATGATCATTCCTGGGCTGCTGGTGCAGCGCAAGTTACGCAGCCTGGCGAACGACTCCATGCGTGAGTCCTCATTACGCAGCGCCATGCTCGTAGAAACCGTTCAGGGCATGGAAGATATTAAAACATTGCAGGCGGAGCCACGGTTCCAAAACCAGTGGAATCACTACAATGCCGTCACTGCCGATATGAACCTGCGGCTTCGTTACGTTACCAACTCATTGAGTGTCTGGAGTCAGACGGTGCAGACAGGAGTGTTTGCCACAGTGGTCTTCTTTGGGGCGCCGATGGTGATGGCGGGCGATCTCACTACCGGTTCATTGGTAGCAGCGTCGATTCTGGCTTCACGCATGATGGCTCCGATGACACAAATTACTCAGGTGCTGAGTAAGTGGCAGCAGGCAAAAGTGGCGACCGAGAGTCTTAATCAGATTATGGAGCGCCCCGTCGATAACCCTGAAGATACCAAGCGTGTTCACCGGGCTTCCATTCGGGGAAGTTATCAATTCACTCAGGCAGCATTCAAGTATGCCAGTGAAGATCGGACGCCTTCGCTGCAAGTAAAGAAGCTAAGTATTGCTGCTGGTGAACGTATCGCCATTTTGGGACGAAACGGCGCGGGTAAGTCCACGCTACTTCAGGCTTGCTCCGGGCTCTTAGAGCCACAGGCGGGTGAAGTGCTTTTGGATGGTCTTAGCCTTGTGCATATTGATCCTGCCGATGTGCGCCGTGATGTGGGGTTGCTAAGCCAGAACTCTCGGTTATTTCATGGAACCATCCGTGACAACCTGGCGCTGGGTGCACCGAACGCAACGGATCAGGAGCTGCTGGACGCGCTCGACATCAGCGGTGCCAATGAGTTTATCCGCAAACTTCCCGATGGCCTTGAACACGTCATTCTAGAGGGTGGAAATGGTCTTTCGGGCGGGCAACGTCAATCCCTATTACTGTCACGTCTCATCGTACGTCAGCCGACCGTGGTGCTACTGGATGAGCCAACGGCCTCCCTGGATGAGACGACTGAGAAGCGCTTTCTTCAACAGCTAAATGCTTGGCTTCCAGGCAAAACCTTTATCGTCGCGACCCACCGCATGAGTGTTCTTAATTTGGTTGAGCGTATCGTTGTGGTCGATAACGGCCAGGTTGTGATGGATGGTACGAAAAGCGAGATCCTTGCCAAACTATCGAAAAAACCAGCCCAAGCAGCGCGAACCAATTAGCCGCAGCACTATAGCTGAGGGGTAGGCATGATTAAGACAATCGCAATGACCGGTATGGGGAGTTGTCGTTATGGCCAATAAGACGCTAAGTGGTTCGAAAAGTGCCTCTAACGATCTGCCTTTGCTGGATTATGAGGAAGATAGCCGTCGCTATAACACTGAGATTGATGATGCGGCTATTGTTCGCTCCACGCGGGTGATCTGGTTTTTCTTTCTGGTGATAGCTGTATTTATTGGATGGTCCTATTTTGCTACCGTCGTTGAGGTTTCTACCGGCAGCGGGCGGGTTATTCCAACCTCCCGAGAGCAGGTTGTTCAGTCCTTGGAGGGCGGGATCTTAGCCGAATTGCGTGTAAGAGAAGGCGATATTGTCGAGCCAGGACAGATACTTGCCCAGCTTGACCCGACCCAGACAGAGTCCAACGTTAACGAAAGTGCGGCCCGCTACCGAGCGGCCTTGGCAAGTGTGGCAAGGCTTGAGGCCGAAGTTAATGACACGCCACTAAGTTTCCCCGACACCCTTGAAGATTACCCTGCGTTAACGGCGATGGAGACGTTACTCTATCAGACGCGCCGTAATGGCCTTGAGATGTCGCTGAATGGTGTTAACGACTCATTACGCTTGGTACAGCAAGAGCTAAACCTTACCCAATCACTGCTTGAAATAGGTGCTGCCAGTAATGTAGAAGTATTGCGGTTACGCCGACAAGCGACCGAACTGCAGCTCCAGGCAACGGAAATTCGCTCCGAATATATGATTTTAGCCCGCGAGGAGCTATCCAAGGCCCAGGCCGAGGTGGAGGCGCTTTCATCAGTTATTAGGGGCCGTTCAGACACACTGACGCGCTTAACGCTGCGCTCGCCCGTCAGAGGTATCGTAAAAGATATTGAGGTCACCACCACCGGCGGGGTGATCCCCCCCAATGGACGGATTATGGAAATTGTGCCGCTGGACGATCAGTTGCGTATCGAGGCGCGGATTTCTCCTCGGGATATTGCATTCATTCATCCGGGCCAGCCAGCGAGTGTAAAAATAACCGCTTATGATTACACAACCTATGGCGGGCTTGATGGGGAAGTGGTGCTGATCTCACCTGATACCATTCAGGACGAGGTTCAGCCGGAAGTGTATTACTACCGCGTATTTATTCTTACCGAAAGCGATGCGTTGGTGAATGATGTGGGAACCCGCTTCCCTATCGTTCCAGGCATGATTGCCACGGTCGATATCCGTACCGGCAATAAATCTATTTTTGATTATCTGATTAAGCCGATCAATCATGCACGTGAAGCGCTGAGAGAAAGATAAAAAACCCCTTGCTATAGATAAGGCATATCTATAGTATATGCATCCGTTCGAGGGGGTCGTTAGCTCAGTTGGTAGAGCAGTTGACTTTTAATCAATTGGTCGTAGGTTCGAATCCTACACGACCCACCATTCGAATGAAGAGACCGCCGTTTTAAGCGGCAATGTTGCAAAAAGAACGTTGTAAAAGTTAGGTAAGCAAGAATTTGGGTCGTTAGCTCAGTTGGTAGAGCAGTTGACTTTTAATCAATTGGTCGTAGGTTCGAATCCTACACGACCCACCAAATTCAACGCCCCTGGTAGCTTGCTACCAGGGGCGTTTTGCTATGCGTCTATTTTGCCGCTATGCCATCTCTCAGGTTGCTACTGCTAATGCAGCGTAAAGTCCGGCTTAAGAGAGTGTCATTGGTGATCGAAAGTCGTTAAACGATAGGCTATATTTAGAGGCTGCTCTTATTAGCGGTAGAGTCCGTTAGACTCAGGATTGGTTAACAACAGAAATAGTTAGAGCTAGTAGCGCAGTGGGCCACCGCGAGAGACGCAGCGGCCCGTTGCAATCGCGAGCGGGATGTGTGGATTACACAAACCGCGCCTGGTGTTTAACAGGGGGATTCCCTGTTCGTCACAGTGGTAGACACGATGACTATTATGACTTCTCAAGCTGAGCTAGATGCTCCGCTCCCAAGCCCGTATTGCCCCACTCGTATCCCCGCGGAAGACCAAGCGCGCGTTGCTGAAATAAAGCAGCTATTGCAAGCGCATAATGCGGTGCTTGTCGCGCATTACTATACCGATGATGCTATTCAGCAGTTGGCCGAGGAAACGGGCGGCTGTGTGGCAGACTCCCTGGAAATGGCGCGCTTTGGCGCCCGGCATGATGCCACAACGCTGGTCGTTGCTGGCGTACGCTTCATGGGGGAAACAGCCAAAATTCTTTCGCCCGAAAAACGCGTACTCATGCCCACGCTTGAGGCAACTTGCTCGCTGGATATTGGCTGTCCGGTAGATGAGTTCAGCGCCTTTTGCGATGCGAATCCCGATCGAACCGTGGTGGTGTATGCCAACACATCGGCGGCGGTAAAAGCGCGCGCTGACTGGGTAGTGACTTCATCCATTGCGGTTGAGGTCATCGAGCATCTGCAGGCTAAGGGTGAAAAAATTCTTTGGGCGCCTGATAAGCACTTGGGCGGCTATATTCAGAAAAAAACCGGTGCTGACATGCTGATGTGGGACGGTGCCTGCATTGTGCATGAAGAGTTTAAGGCAAAAGGCATTGAAGATTTAAAGCGTCTTTACCCTGATGCAGCTGTGCTGGTCCACCCTGAGTCGCCTGACTCGGTCGTTAATATGGCCGATGTTGCCGGGTCGACGTCGCAATTAATTAAGGCTGCGCAAACGTTGCCCAACAATAAGCTTATTGTGGCCACTGATCGGGGCATTTTTTTCAAGATGCAGCAGGCTGTTCCCGACAAGGTACTGTTCGAGGCGCCTACGGCGGGTAATGGCGCTACGTGCCGAAGCTGCGCGCACTGCCCGTGGATGGCAATGAATGAATTGGACAATCTGGCGGGGGCTTTGCGCCACGGCAGCGGAGAAATCCATGTGGATGCATCGCTGCGTCAGCGTGCGCTTAAGCCATTAGAACGGATGCTTAATTTCAACGCCTGATCAGGCTGACTTAGCATTGCGCTATTCAAAAAAAGCGCCTGACGGCCTACGCAGTCGGGCGCTTTTAGCATGAGGCGTTTACGTAGATGTTGTCTTAGAAATCTTCCAACGCTTGGCGATACTCAATGAACGCTTCGCGGCGCTGCTCAATGCGAGCAAGTGCCTGTTGGTTGCTTTCACGTTCGGCAGCGTCGCGGGCAATCGACAGCTGGCGTATGCCTTGATCAACCCGCCCGGTCAGCTGTAGCTGCTCGGCGCGTGCTAAATGCCCCCAGCTACCATGCCCACTCCGTCCTGCCGCCTCGGCAAGCAGGTTAAACCCTTGTGGGCTATCAGGATGCCGCGCGGTAATATTGTTGAGTAGCTGATAAGCCGCCTCAGGATCACGCTGTAACTGGGCTTCGGCCAGGGTTAATTGAGCAGGGAGATAAGCGGGCATTATCCTCAATAAGCGCTGGCTGCGCGTAATTGCCTCGTCATAGCGTTGGGCTTCAAGCGCAATACTCGCGGCAGAGGCGGGCAGCATGGCGTAGTCGGGTAGTTCGGCAGCCAGTTGGTCAAGCGCTTGCAGGGCGCTGTCAGTTTGCCCGTTTCGTCCCCTGATCAACGCTTCTAGATAGCGTCTTGCGGGCTCCTCAGCGCCTTCCTGGGCAAGGTGCGAGGTTGCCTGGTGTGGCGAGTTGCTGTAAATGCTCAGCAGGGCGCGTGCGCGCATCATGTCGTAAAGCGTGTCGCTGGTATAAGCATTGGCGACGCTCAACTGAGAGGCGCGTGCTTGAGCATCACTTAAACGGCTATCCGACACGGGGTGTGTGAGCAGGAATTCGGGCGGCGTGCCGCCCTGTAGGCGCGCCATTCTTTGCATGGCGGAGAACATGCGTACCATCGCTTCAGGGTCATAGCCGGCATCTGCCATCGCCTGTAAGCCAATATGGTCGGCTTCTTGTTCATAGCGTCGGGAATAGGTGAGCTGGTCTTGGATCAGTGCCGCCTGAGAGCCCATAGCGGCCGCTATACCCGCATCGCCACCGCCGCTTGCCGCCACCAGCATACCCGCCAGCATGGCGGCCATGGCGGGTAGCTGTGTTTGCTCGGCCCTGGCGCTTCCTCGGGCATAATGGCGCTGCGATAAGTGGCCTAACTCGTGCGCAATCACCGAAACGAAAGCGCCTTCATCTTCGGCAAAGGCAAAAAGCCCCGAATTGATACCGATCACGCCTCCGGGTACCGCGAACGCATTGAGCGACCGGTTATCGACCATTACCGTTGTGGTCTGTAAGCTGCCTAACTGGCTATAGGGCACAAGGCGTGCCACTAGGCTATCCAGATAGTCATTGACGATCGGATCTTGCCATTGAGGTGCCTGGGCGCGAAATTGACGCAACCATGCCCGCCCCAGGCGAAACTCTTCACTGCTTGCCGATGATGCGACACCGCCAAGCGTTGGCAAATGATAGTCATTAAGTGCGTAGCTTGGCGGGCTCGACATGCTGATGCTGCAAGCAATAGCAAGCGCGCAAATCCAGCGTGGGTAAGCGTTCCGTAGGTGCGGCATGGCATCCTCGTTCATTATAATAAAGCGCAGCATTTACCACTGTGACATTGAATGGTGCAGTGAAGTGCCGTTAAATCAAATGGTCAATGATCATCGCAAAGTAAACAGTTTATGCAACAATGTCGTGATCATGCAGGCATTTTGAGGAGTTGGTATGTCTGAACCATTAACGCGTTGTCAACCAGACGTAGTGCTTGATGCGTGTGGGCTGCCTTGCCCGTTACCGTTACTCAAAACAAAACAGGCGCTGGCCGGGATGGTTGCCGGACAAGTGTTAGAAGTGCGCGCCACTGATGCAGGCTCCTGGCGCGATATGGTCTCCTTTGCTGACCAGAGTAATCATGCCATGGAAGCGCGAGAGCAGTGCCATGAAACGTACTTTTTCTGGATACGCAAAGCGGGAGATGCCCGCTCATGACCATGCGTACCATTTTTAAAAGTTGGGTTGAGCGCTATTTTTCCGATGAAGAAGCACTCGTTTTATTATTGATATTGGTCGCTGGTTTTGCCGCCATTATTTGGTTTGGGCGCATGCTGGCTCCCTTCTTTACCGCGCTGATCGTGGCTTTTCTACTCCAAGGTGTCGTGAGTGCATTAACTCGGCGGGGCGTGCCGCATTTATTGGCCGTTATTACCATCTTCCTTGCTTTTGTGAGCGTCTTGCTGGCGCTGGCGTTTATCTTAATGCCGCTCATTTGGAATCAGCTGGTGGGGCTTGTGCAAGAAACGCCGCGCATGTTCGCAAGTGGCCAGGTATGGCTGGATGAAATGCAGGCGCGTTACCCCAACTTGATTACCCCGGATCAAATGCAAAGCTGGATAGGAGTGGCGAGCCGCGAGATTAGTCAGTTAGGTCAGCGCGCCTTAACGCTATCGCTAGCCTCGCTGGGCAACGTTATGTCGTTAATCATTTATCTGGTATTGGTGCCTATTTTGGTCTTCTTTATGCTTAAAGACCGCGAGGTGCTGGTCGGGTTTACCCTTTCTCTGTTGCCACAAAAGCGCGCATTATTAACGCGGATCTGGAAAGAGATGGACCATCAGATCGCTAACTATATTCGCGGTAAATTCATCGAGATTATGATTGTGGGGACGGTGGCGTTTTTTACCTTTACCTTTTTTGGCCTGCCTTATACGGCGCTGCTGGCTGTTTTGGTGGGGTTTTCGGTGTTGGTGCCTTTTATCGGTGCGGCGGTGGCAACCCTGCCGGTCGCGGCGGTCGCCGGTTTTTATTTTGGGTTAAGTGATCAATTTGCATACGTTTTGATTGCGTATGGGATCATTCAAGCCTTGGATGGAAACGTTCTATCACCAGTGCTTTTCTCTGAAACCAACAACATTCATCCCGTTTCAATTATTGTCGCCGTGCTTTTCTTTGGCGGTATCTGGGGCTTTTGGGGAGTGTTTTTCGCCATTCCGCTGGCGACGCTGTTAAAAGCACTGATTTATGCCTGGCCGCGCGGTATTCATAAGCAGGAGGGGGCCGATAGCGTTATTCAGGTAGACTCTTAAGCAAACGCGCGGCTGTTTCTTCGGCTAAAAGCTTTCTTAGGTCAACAGATACAGTGCCGTTTTCAGCCGCATGAATTGCTTTGAGCATCCGCTTTCGCCCGCCCAGTTATAAAACCGGGCGGGCGTTTTTATGAGCGGCTGGCGTGCAGCGCTTGCGCGGCTGTCAATACTTCAGCGACGTGGCCCGGGACTTTAACGCCACGCCATTCGTTGGCAAGATTGCCGTCTGCATCAATCAGAAAAGTGCTGCGCTCGATGCCTAAATGCTCCTTGCCGTACATTTTTTTCAGCTTGATCACGTCAAACAGGGTGCAGAGCGTTTCGTCTTTGTCGGAAATCAGCGCAAAGTTAAAGTCCTGCTTGGTTTTAAAGTTTTCTTGGGCGCGCAGGCCATCGCGCGAAACACCTAGAATAACGGTATTGGCGGTATCAAACGCATTTTTATTATCCCGGAAGTCGCCGCCCTCAGTCGTGCAGCCCGGTGTGCTGGCTTTCGGATAGAAATAAATAACGACCTGCTTACCGCGTAGTTGCGATAGTGTCACCGTTGTATCGCCGGTGGCGCTGGCCGAAAAATCGGGGACAGATTGGCCTAGTTCAATGCTCATGCAAACTCCTCATCATTAGTCACTTATCAGGCTGATTACACGCAACCTTAGCCAGCATGTCAAAGGTGGGAGGGGCATATCACGCAAACTCACTACGGTTTGCGCTGTACAGGGTCGAGTCGCCTGAGTACCATTTACCCCTGTAGGCCCAAAAGGGCGGTCGTCATGCTGCTCAAGATAGCATTCGGCGCTTTGTCTTGTTGTCCATATTGGGTTTGATTTCATAACTTTGCAGGTGAGGAATAAACGGATGATCACAGGCAGCATCGTCGCCCTGGCGACGCCGATGAAAGTCAATGGCGACATCGACTGGGAGGCGCTTCGTCGTCTGGTAAATTTCCACCTTGAAAATGGCACCGATGGCATCGTTGCCGCCGGTACCACGGGCGAACCTACGACGATGTCGTTTGCTGAACACTTTGATGTGATCCGCAGCGTCGTTGAAGAGGTTAATGGGCGTATCCCGGTAATTGCCGGTACGGGCGCCAATGCCACATCTGAGGCGGTTGAGCTTGCTCGTTACGCAAGCGAAGTGGGGGCTGACTACTGCTTGTCGGTATGCCCTTACTACAACAAGCCGACCCAGGAAGGCTTGTATCAGCACTTTAAAGCAGTGGCCGAAGGCAGCAAGCTACCGGTCATTATGTACAACGTACCGGGCCGTACCTGCTCTGACTTGTACAACGAGACCGTGGTGCGCCTGGCTGCTGTTGACAATATTATTGGCCTAAAAGATGCCACAGGGAACCTTGAGCGTGCGGAAGATCTAATCTCTCGCTTGAAGGGCAGCGACTTTATGCTGTACTCCGGCGACGATGCGACCGCGTGTGATTTTATGCTGATGGGCGGGCATGGCGATATTTCAGTAACGGCAAACGTGGCTCCCAAAGGGATGCATGATTTGTGTGCGGCGGCCGTTGCTGGCGATGCGGATAAAGCTCACCAAATTAATACCCGCTTGATGCCTCTGCATACCAATCTGGGCATTGAGTCGAACCCTATCCCGGTAAAATGGGCGCTCAATCGCATGGGGTATATGGATGCAGGAATTCGTTTGCCGTTGACGTGGCTGTCTGAGAAGTACCACGCCACTGTGAGTGAAGCGATGCAACTGGCGGGCGTGATCGAGGAGTAATGCTCTTTTATCACACCCGGCGCGATACTATGGCTACTTGGCGCACCCAATGGTGTGCCGGGTAGCTGCTCTGTTGACTGTTAAGGTGGCTTGATGAGCTCTGTGCTTGAAAAACGTGCGCTTAAATGGATACCGCTGGCACTCGTAACGGCTGTCACTCTAGCTGGGTGCGCGCGTGATGGTTATTACCACGACCGCAACCTGGACTACACCAAAGCCGCTCCGGCACCTCCCTTAGTGCTGCCAGAGACTCGTAATGCTCAGCGCTATCAGGATGCGTTGCCGGTTCCTCAGGCAGCCATGCAGGGCGCACGCATTGATGAGGCCGCAGAAATCCGCCCGCCTCAGTCGCTGGCCATTGGTAGCGGTTTGGAGCCTGAATACGTTGAGCGGCGCCAAGCGGGTAACCAAAGTTGGCTGGTAGTGGCTGCTGACACCGGCGCCGTCTGGCCGCAGTTGGAAAGTTTTGCCCGCAGTCGCCAGCTTGGCGTACAGCAAAGCGATGTTTCCCAAGGCGTGATTGTAACGTCCCAGGCGGACCTGCGTCTGCAAAGCGCCATGCGTTCCGGCAGTAGTGAAGTGCGCTGTGAGCGTGGTAGCCAGACCATGACGAGCTGCCTGGACGCCCTGGAAGAGTTTCTAGGCGCGCGCAGTGCATCGCAAAGCGTGGCGTCCTCGTGGAACGCGCAGCGCTTGAACCACCAGCAAACGTTACAGATCCGTCAGGAAGGCGATGAATGGGAAGTCGCCATTCCTCAGCCGGTGGAGCGCGTATGGGCTGAGCTTAACCACTATCTGACCCTGGATTTCACTCAGGAAGGGCAGCGCAACCTGTTGGCCACCAATCCTGAAAACTATGAGTTCCTGGTCGAGTACATGACGGCTACCGAGCGCGATCGTAATCCGCTACAGATAGTCTTTAGTGCCGATGTGCGCCGGATGTCTCAAGAGATACGCCTTGTTCTGCAGCCCGATGGTAACCAGACCATCCTGCGTGCGGTCAATGCCAGCGAGCGCGGGTTTAGTCCCGATGACCAGCGTGAGCTGTTAGAACGTGTTGCTGGCTATTTACGTTAATCTGTTTATTTGATCCCTTTCGGAGCTGTCATGGAAAAGCGCCAAGAACTTTATGCCGGTAAGGCAAAATCTGTATATACCACCGATGATCCGGACCTGCTGGTGCTGCAGTTTCGTGATGACACCAGCGCTTTTGATGGCAAGAAGAAAGAAGCTCTGGCCCGTAAGGGGATGGTCAATAACATCTTCAACGCGTTTATCATGGAGCGCTTGCAAGAGGCCGGTATCCCTACGCATTTTGAAAAACAGCTCTCTCCCAACGAGAGCCTGGTTAAAAAAATGCAGATGATTCCGGTCGAATGCGTGGTCCGTAACATTGCCGCCGGCGGACTGGTAAAGCGTTTGGGCATTGAAGAAGGTATCGCGCTTACGCCGCCTACCTTTGAGCTGTTCTTGAAGAATGACGATAAGGGCGACCCGATGATCAACGAGTCGCTGGCTGAAACCTTTGGCTGGGCAACGCCTGAGCAGCTTGGCAAGATGAAAACGCTGACCTTCAAGGTTAACCACGTGTTAAAACAGCTGTTTGCCGAAGGCGATATGCTGCTGGTGGACTACAAGCTTGAGTTTGGCGTGTTCAAAGGCGAGGTGGTGCTGGGCGATGAGTTCTCCCCGGATGGTTGCCGCCTGTGGGATGCCAATACCCGCGAGAAGCTCGACAAAGACCGTTTCCGCCAAGGTTTGGGCGGTGTGATCGAAGCCTACGAAGAAGTAGGCCGCCGTCTGGGCATCACGTTTCCCGCTTAACGTAGCGCATTAGCCTGAAGCTTAGTCGATAGCCACCACCTCTAACGTGGTGGCTTCGTCGTTTTGGAGGGCGTTAAGCGCTGTTTAACTCACCAACTTTATTATTTGTTTTAATTGCTTGTAATCGATAGCCATAGCCATAAACAGATACTAGATTCCATCCGTATTCAGCGGTCAGTAGTAGTTTTTTGCGTATTCGGTGAATATGGACGTCAAGTGTTCGTGTATTAAGATCTTTATCGCGCCCCCATACATATTTGTATAAATAGGCGCGAGAAAGGGGGCTATCTAGACGATTTAGCAGAAGGTAGGCGAGTCGAAACTCCTGATGTGTGAGCGTAATGCTTTGCCCATCAATACAAGCTGTTTCTTTCTGAGTATTAAGCTTTATACGACCAAACTTCAACTGATGGGCTTGATTTGAAGTGTATGAAAGCTTTCGGCGTGAGGCCGCATAGGCGCGAGCTGCTAATTCACGTGGCCTAAAAGGCTTACTGATAAAGTCGTCGGCGCCTGCATCTAAGGCTTGAATAACATCAGTCTCTTCTTGCCGATGAGTCACAATTATGACCGCTGGTAACATTTCCAGATACTTTTTCATCCAATCAAGTAAGGCAATACCAGTACCGTCAGGTAGATGCCAATCCAAAAGTACTAAATCGAAGGTTTCGCGGCTAGCGGTGTGAATAAATGCCGAGCTAGTCGCAAATGCCGATATGTTTGTTTGAATTCCTCTGTTTACGAACCCGTTATAAAGCGCTTTGTGCATGCGCTCGTACATTACACTTTCGTCCTCCACTACTGCAATCTTCATAAATACTCCTTGCGTAGCCTAAGTTTTTATTTTCTTAAGCGCGTCAATCTTTTTTACTGCCAAAGTATAATTTATTAAATATTAATAAAATTTACAAACCCCTTACTTAAGCAATGACGAAGGGCTTTAGATAGCCTTTATTTTAATTTTGTCCCACCGAAAGAATTATTGCTAGCAATAATGTTAACAATTGTTAATTAATGTTGAGGTGAATAGTAATAAAGAACGAGAATGCCCTGATCAATATTTACATCTAAAAATTGCCTGCTGAGCGCAACTTTTATGAGGTGGCCAAAGGTAATAGGGGCTACCTGACCGCTTGTTTTCGGTAGGTCATAGCTCTTTTGCCTTGCTCATCTTTACGTTGCTCAGAGCTTGAACGCTGCGACGCGCATAGGCTTGACAGATGTGTAAAGCGTTTTGACTAAACGATAAGTCGAAGGACATACAATGAATAGAATATTTCGCTTGATCTGGAACCGCTCCCTCGGACGATTAGTGGTTACATCTGAAGGGGCTCGTGCTAGCCAGAAGGCAACAGGTTCCTCTGGTGTTGTAGGCGGCTCAACACTGGTTTCAGCTTCTTGTCATATAGTCCGAAATGCTTTTCGCTTCTCGCCATTAGTGCTGGCCATGGTGATGGCTGGTGGCGTAGTAAACGCACAAACGAATGTCTCAGCAGGCAATAATATCGTTGTTACGCCCGATGACGAAGACAATCCCACTGCTTACACCGTTTCAACCGAAGATGACGTTACATTTAATAATATAACTACGAGTGGGCTAGCTGTTAGTGGGACTGCCATTCTCAGCGCGTTGCAGGTAACTGGGCTCACAACGTTAAGTGGCGGTTTGGTGATGAGTAATAGCCAGATCACTGGTTTGGCTAATGGCACTGCCAGTGATCACGCCGTTAATTTCAGCCAATTGAGCGCAGTAAGTGATGCGGCTAATGCCGGATGGAATATTAGTGCTGGCGATGGCAGCTCTGAAAACGTTGCGCCAGGTGACTCCGTTGATTTCAGCGGCGACAGCAATATCAATGTTAGTCGCACAGGTGCCAACCTTACCTTTAGTTTAGCCGACGAAATCAATGTCGACCGCATTACGGCGGGTAGTGCTGCTTTCGGTAGCAACGGTTTGACTATTACTGATGGGCCAAGCGTAACTTCAGCAGGCATTGATGCAGGCGGTAGCACTATCACTAATCTGGGGACCGGACTAATCGGAGAAGGTAGCCAGGATGCAGTGACCGGCGGACAGGTTTTTACTTACTTTGTCGAAGAAGGTCTCGGTGGAGGAATAAGATATTTCCGCGCAAATTCTCTTCTACCCGACTCCAGTGCGGAGGGGGTGGATTCAGTTGCAATCGGCCCTAACACAATAACTGAAGGCGAAAGCAGTTTCGCTGCTGGAAATGATGCAGTTACAACCGTGGATGGAGTAGGTGCTATTGCTCTTGGTCAGGAGGCCACTGCAGGCAGTGCTGATCCTGGAGGTGGAGGTGCCGGAGCAATTGCGGTTGGTCGTAATAGCGCAGCTAGTGCTGACAGCGCCGTAGCGCTGGGCGGCGACGCCCTAGCGACTGCTGGAAACGCCATGGCATTGGGTAGCGGAGCACAAGCAAGTGGTGTCAACGGGATTGCCTTAGGCCAGGGAGCGGTGGCAGCCGCACGTAATAACATTTCGATTGGTGAGGAGGCTGGTTTCGGTACGGTTGGTGCTGTAGGCAACGATCAATTAAATAATATTGCTATTGGGGCTAAGTCTGGCCAAAACGTTGTTGGTCAACGCAATATAGCGATGGGAAGCCAAGCCGGCAATGAAACGGAAGGTAATGATAATATTGCCTTTGGCGAAAATGCTGGGAGCAATCTAGCTAGTGATAGCAGCATCAGTATCGGCCGCAACGCAAACTCAAATGGTGGTCAATTAGATCGCTCAATAGCTATTGGGGAAGAGGCAGGAGCAGGTACCGATAGTATTGCTGTGGGGCATGAAGCTTCTGCATCGGGAGTCAATGGCGTTGCGCTGGGTCTTCGTGCAAATACCCAGGGAACAGGTGTTGGAGTTGGTTCCAACACAGTTGCGCACAGTGGTTATGTAGCCTTGGGTACGGGGGCACAGGCAGTCCAAAGTGATGTTTCAGGGGGCGGGGCGTTTACAGGCCGCGCTTTTGACGGAACCGCCGTTTCCGTTGGTAGCAGTGCGCCGGGAAATGCTTTTACGCGGCGCATCGTTAATGTAGAGGATGGCGCCAACGAGACCGATGCAGTCAATGTTCGTCAGTTGCAAGCTGTGGTTGATAGCTCTCTCAATGGTGGCCCGATTAATTATGAGGAATTGGCTGAAGAAGTTAATACCAATTGGAGTCAACAAATAGCCGCTGTTGAGCCTAACTATCTTTCTATTAATGATGGAGGGGCCTCGCTTGGTAATAGAGATAATAGTGGAGCACTTGCGACGCAATCTATTGCTCTAGGGCCAGATGCCAGCACTACGGTTGAGGCAACCAACTCAACAGCTATCGGTTCTATGGTTGGTGCCGAGGGCTCATCCTCAGTAGCGCTGGGCCACGATGTTAAGGCGTTGAGTAACAACACAACTGTAATTGGTAACGGTCGTACAGAAGCGCGAGACATTAGCGGTGTGGCTATCGGTACTTCCGTTCAGAGTCGTGGTGATAACTCTATCGTCATTGGTACCAATTCTGAGTCGGATGACCAAGATAGTGCTGATGTTGTTGATAATTCTATTGTTATTGGTAC
>NZ_JBQTDC010000054.1:0-17793 GCF_052353045.1 Halomonas sp. AOP7-B1-5
AGCGCCGCTATTGGAGCGGCGCTTTAGATAAAACGATCATCCTCTGGCTGTGCTAGCGCGGTCGACGGTCTCCCTCAAGAAAGTTCGCCGTAAATACCGCTTTACCGTAAGTCTCAAAGGACCACTTCATTACCTCGCTCAGCGCATTCATCACGGCATCGAATTCGCCAAATATCTGGGTACTCATTCGGTTGGGATAAACCTCCAGGCCTGACGCCTCGAAGCGCTTTACCACATCCTTCACCAATGGCTTGAAATCGTGGGCCAGTGGGTAGTAGCTAAGCTGCACGGAAAGATACATAACGCCTCCTTACGCTGTGTGTGATGGCCTGCCGGATACGCTCGACAAGCGCTGCCAGGCGGCCAGAATGGCGGCGCGGGTTTCATCCGGATGCTCCATGGGGAACATATGCGTACCAGGCACCTCCTCGACCTTCAGGCCCTTGCGCCTTAAACGCTTGATGCGCGAAGCGGTCATCAGATGCGACTCCTGCCCCGCCACCAGCTCAAGCGGCACGCCTACCCGGCTTGGCAGCCGAGATAGGTGATCTGGCAAATGGCGGAAAATCTCCACCTCAACACGTGGGTCGAAGGTCAACTCGGCGCTGCCATCCTCTAAAAGCCGGGTACCTGCTTCAATGTAGTCGTTAAGCGCGGCGGGGGTAAAGCGGCGAAAAAGCCCGCGCTGACTTAGCGATTTGGCCATGATCTCACGGCTTGGCCATACGCTGCGCCGCCCCTGCGTTTTACCTGCAGGCGTTATGCGGTCAATAAAACCAAAGCGCTTGGCGGCCTTCATGGCCCAGGCGTCTGGCCCCAGCATAAGCGGCGGGTCAAGCATGATCACCCCGCAAAAACGCTCAGGCTGTTTGTCGGCGGCCATAGCCATCAGCGTGCCGCCCAGCGAGTGGCCCACGCCCAAAAGCGGCGCCTCGGTCTTCGGCAGGTAACTTAATAGCTCATCCACCAGATTGGCCCAGTTGTGGTTTACCGGGTAGTCCGGATGATGGCCCAGCCGATCAAGGGGGTACACCTCAAAGGTATCCGCCAGGGGCGCCAGCAGGCTTTTATAGCTCAGGCCTGGAAACCCATTGGCATGGGCAAATACCAACTGAGGGTGTGAAGCGGTCGTTGTTGTCATAGTGCAGCTCTTGGGCCTGTGTTCTTTGAGCTTGGCTTTTTAACCTTCGCTTTTGGTCTTTGAACCGGCCCTTGCGAATGCCGGTAGCACTTTATCTATCATACGTCTGTTTTAACGCGCCCTTGAAAAGCCGTCAATCGACATAAGGTTTAACAGGCTAACGAATTGCACATCAAAACAGCGAAAGCTGTTCAGCAGGTGCGGCCTCAGCCAAGCGGTAGCCGACACCCAGCAACCGCACCGGGCGCTCGCCGCGTGCCCAGCCGACGTTCAGCAGCGTTTCGAACTGCTCAAGGTTGGGTGCCGGGTCTGCGTGTTCTACGGTGGTTTGGGTAAAATCGTTAAACTTCACTTTAACCATTAACCCTCTGACCCCAGGCGGTGGGTCAAGGCGCGCATAGCGACGTTCCAGATCCTCTAAAAGCAGAGGGAGCTCCTGGCGGCAGGCAGCAAGCGACGGCAAGTCCTTGGCGTAGGTCTGTTCGGTACTTACCGATTTACGCTCACGGTGGGTTTTTACCGGCCGTTCGTCGTAGCCAAAACTTAGCTCATGCAGGCGTTTTCCAAAGCGGCCAAAGTGCTCCACCAGCTCGGTCAGCGGGCGGATGCGCAAATCGGCGCAGGTATGAATATCCAGCCGGGCCATTTTTTCGGCCGTGCGCGGGCCAACGCCATGAATCTTTTTGACCGGAAGCGCCTGTACAAAGCGCTCTACTTCGTCGGGGGTAATCACACACAGGCCATCGGGCTTGTTCCAGTCGCTGGCGATTTTGGCCAGAAACTTGTTGGGGGCAACGCCTGCCGACACCGTAATGCCCACTTCCTGGCTGACGCGTTCGCGAATCGCCTGAGCCATGCGCGTAGCGCTCCCCTGATGCAGAGTCACGTCCGACACATCTAGAAAGGCTTCATCCAGCGACAGCGGCTCGATTAAATCGGTGATCTCGCGATAAATCGCAAACACCTGACGCGCCACGACCTTGTACTTGGCCATATCGCCACGAATAAGGGTTAGATGCGGGCAGCGCTTAAGCGCCTGGGCCATGGGCATGGCGGAGTGAATGCCGTATTCGCGGGCGGGATAATTGCAGGTGGCGACCACCCCGCGCTGCTCGACGCTACCGCCAATGGCGATAGGGATGTCCTTGAGCGCAGGGTTATCGCGCATTTCAACCGCCGCATAAAAGCAGTCACAGTCGCAGTGGATAATTTTGCGCACTGGCCACCCTTCTCACCTGTAAAAAACCACAGTTTATCACAGGAGTTACTTATTCTTTCAGATGCCGCTCATTAAGGTGGCGCTCACTCAGGTGCCGCAAAAAGTGCGCAATACCTGCTCGTTGTCACTTGCTGGCGCCGCCAGACGGCGAGCTTCGGTTGATTCGTCGTAAGGCTTCGTTACCACCGAAAGCAGAGCATGGAACGGCGCGAAATCGCCCTTGTAAGCGGCATCAATCACTTCCTGTACGCGGTGGTTGCGCGGAATAATGATTGGGTTTGCCCGGCGCATGGCATCAAGCCTTGCGGTATCTGTTGCAGCCACCGCTTCTGTCTGCCATGTATCCAACCACTCGGCCAAGACCTCGGGCTGGCTCGTCAGCGCCAGCAATGCTTCGCGGCTTGCGTCACTTGGCGAGGCCGCGCAGTGGGTTAACGCATCAAACGTCGCTGTCATATCCATACGGCCCTGATACATATGGCTTTGCAGGGCTTCCATTAAGGCATCGGCTTGGGCGCTTTCCATCGCAAGGCCCAGCTTATCGGCACGCAAACGGCGCTGTTCGGCGCTAAACAGAGGTTCAAAGTGGCGGATGGCATCGGTCGCCTGTTCTACCAAAGCGTCGCCCTCTTCACGCATCAACGGCAGCAGGGTTTCGGCAAAGCGGGCCAGATTCCATTGGGCAATTGCCGGCTGGTTGGCAAACGCATAGCGGCGCCCCTGATCGATGGAGCTATACACTTTCTGCGGGTCAAACTGCTCCATAAACGCACACGGGCCGTAGTCGATGGTTTCACCCGCGATGCTGCAGTTATCCGTATTCATGACGCCGTGAATAAAACCCACGCTCATCCAGCGCGCAATCAGCACGGCCTGGCGGGCCACCACCGCTTCAAGCAGCGCCAGATAAGGATCTTCCGCATTGGCGGCCTCTGGGTAGTGGCGCGCAATCACATGGTCCGCCAGTGCTTTTAGCGCTACCTCATCCTGGCGCGCGGCGGCAAACTGAAACGTCCCCACGCGCACATGGCTACTCGCAACCCGGGTAAATACGGCGCCGGGCTCGGACATCTGGCGCACGACTCGCTCGCCGCTGGCAACCGCCGCCAAAGCGCGGGTCGTCGGAATGCCCACGGCGGCCATAAACTCGCTGACCAGGTATTCACGCAGCACAGGGCCTAGCGGAGATCGGCCGTCACCGCCGCGCGAGAAAGGCGTTCGCCCGCTGCCTTTAAGCTGGATATCCCGGCGCTTGCCCTGCTGATCAATCACCTCACCAAGCAACAGCGCACGGCCATCACCCAGCTGCGGCACGAAGTTGCCAAACTGATGGCCTGCGTACCCCAGCGCTTTGGGTTCGGCGCCGGGCATGGGTGTATTGCCGCTCAGCCACTGGGCCAGGGTGGCATCATCAGGCACGTCGCTAGCCCCCAGCTCTTTTGCAAGCGGGCGGTTAAACGCGATAAGGGAAGGCTCAGCCACGGGAGTCGGCTCGCAGGCGATCCAAAGTGGCGCGGGTAGCGTTGCGTAATGGTGTTCAAAGGGCAGCATGTTCGCCTCCACTTTCATTGAGTGTGATCTCCTAATACCCTAGCAGCTCCCTCAAGTAGACGGCGAGATAATGTCATCACTACCTGAATCTTCCCTGCTTCCTCTTACGCGTGATTTTTATCAGCGCGACACCGTGGCAGTGGCCAATGATTTACTCGGCTGCTGGCTGGTACGTGAGGTGGACGGCGCCTTGATGGGCGCACGGATTGTTGAAACCGAAGCGTACTGCGGCGCACACGACTCGGCATGTCACGCACACCGTGGATTGACGACAAGAACCGCCGCCATGTTTGGCGCGCCCGGCCACGCGTATATCTATTTGGTGTACGGCATGCACTGGCTATTCAATATCGTCACAGAGCCCGAAGGCTCGCCGTGCGCTGTGCTGGTCCGCGCCGTTGAGCCGGTATTAAACGAGCAGGCCATGCGTGAACGGCGCCTCACCCCAGGCAAACAGTTGAGTAATGGGCCGGGCAAGCTAACGCGAGCACTCGATGTGGATAAAGCGCTCTACGGGCACGATTTAACTTGCGCCGAGCGGCTCTGGATCTGTGCAGGCAGCCACGACATTCCAATTGCCAGCGGCCCACGCGTGGGTATCGACTATGCCGAACCGCATGACCGCGATGCGCCCTGGCGGTTTTGGCTTGAGGGCAACCCTTGGGTATCCAAAGCACGTTGAGTAGAGGCTAGCTGCTCGACCGCATGGGTAAGTACGGGCGTTAATGGCGCACGCCATTGATGGGTAAGCAGCGCGTCCGCCCGGGTGACGCCCAGCGACAGCGAGGCAATCGGCAAGCCCATGGCATGCGCTTCACGACAGAAACGGTAGCCTGAAAACACCATTAACGAAGTGCCTACCGCAAGCACTGCCTGGGCATTTTTCAGGCCCGCCTCGGCCGCCAGCCGACGCTCTGGCGGTACGACATCGCCGTAATAGACCACGTCAGGCTTGAGAATGCCGCCGCAGCGCGGGCAATCCAATACCTGAAACGAACTGAAATCGGTCTCAAGATCCGCATCGCCGTCTGGGGCATGCGTGGCATCAAGGGCGGCAAAAGCCGGGTTCATGCGCGCCATTTCGCTATGCATGGCGTGGCGCATCATCTGGTAATGACAGCTCATGCATTTCACAAGATCCGCCCGGCCATGCAGATCAACCACCCGGCGTGAGCCTGCACGCTGATGAAGACGGTCCACGTTCTGCGTCACTAGCAGCTCGATAAACCCCATCGCTTCAAGCGCCGCCAGCGCTTGGTGGGCACCACTTACCTGGGCTTCGCGTAGGGCTTTAAACCCGACCAGCGCGCGCGCCCAGTAGCGCTGACGTACGCTGGGCGATGCCATAAAATCACCGTGCTGAACAGGCGGTGGCCGTTTCCACTGGCCGTTGGCATCACGGTAATCGGGAATGCCGCTGTCGGTACTCACACCTGCACCGGTAATGACCCACAGTTTTGGGTGCTGCTCGATAAAACGGGCCAGTTCATCACCCAGTTGGGCCACACTTTTTTGCATTTCCACGGCCTGCGTCAATGGTTCACTCTAGGCAAGTTTCTACTATCTCGACGATACTGTAGGACATTCAGGGCACATGCAACGGCTAATGCCATGCACGAAAGCGGTGCCCAACCAGCATTCAAGGAGCGCCTCATGCAGAGGGATCACGATATTATTATTGTTGGCGGCGGCATGGTAGGTGCTGCGCTAGCTGCCCGGCTGGGTAATGCGGGCTACTCCATCGGGCTGATCGAGCGTGGCGACGCGCCTAAAGCGCCCAGCGGTGACTATGACCTGCGTATCTCATCACTGAATGCGCGCTCGCTTGCATTTATCAAGCTCAGCGGCACCGAACTGCCTGAGGATCGCTGCTGCCCGTTTCGGCACATCGATGTCTCCAATCAGGACGGCACCGGCCATAGCGTGTTTTCCGCCGCCGATAGCGATATGGACGACTTCGGCCTGTTTATCGAAAACCGTACGCTGCAATACGCGCTGTGGGAGCGCCTGAAAGAACTCCCCAGCGTTACCTGCTATACCCACAGCGCCCCGGTTAATACACTGTCATCTGGAGAGACACGCAGCGTCGAGCTCGAAAACGGCAAACTATTGAGTGCGCGGCTTGTAGTCGGCGCAGACGGTGCCCACTCGACCCTGCGCAAGCTGGCCGATATCGACGTTACCCAGCACGATTATCATCAGCGGGCCATGATTATCAACGTGGAAACCGAGCTTCCCCAGCAGGATGTGAGCTGGCAGGTGTTTACGCCCACTGGCCCGATTGCCATGCTGCCGCTGCCCGGCCATAGGGCATCACTGGTGTGGTACGACACAACCCACAACACCCAGGCCCGAGAACAGCTCGACGATGAGGCGCTCAAAGCAGCGATTGAGGCGGCTTTTCCAAAACGCCTGGGCAACCTTATCCGGGTCGTTGCCCACGCAAGCTTTCCCATCAAGCGCCAGCACGCCCGGCGCTACATCGGTAAGCGGCTTGCGCTGATGGGCGACGCTGCGCACGTGGTGCACCCGCTGGCCGGCCAAGGCCTAAACATCGGCCTACACGACGCCGACACCTTGGCGGAAATCATCATTAAGGGTCGCGACCCAGGTGACTACCTCAACCTGCTCCGCTTCGAGTGCCAGCGCCGAGCGGCCAACCAGGCGATGATCGCCGCGACCGACAGCTTCCATCATCTGTTCACCGGCGCCAAACCGCTGCGCCAGCTGGGCGATTTAAGCCTGCACCTGGCCGAGCGCTTTCCGTTTGCCAAGCGCATGATGATGCAGCAAGCCAATGGGCTGAATCCGTTCAAGATGCGCTACTAGTAGCTGATACAGCCAGATGTTTTAGCCGCGAATAAGCCAAGCCGCTGAGCTTGGCTTTGTTAAAACCTCTAGTTACCCCTTGATACGTTCATTCAAGAACTCATGTATCACCGGGATCATCACATCGCCATGGGTTTCCAATGCAAAGTGCCCCGTGTCGTAAAAGCGAATATCTGCCTCAGGAATATCCCGCTTCCAGGCTTCAGCTCCCGGCGGAAGAAAGAACGGATCGTGCTTGCCCCACACGGCGAGTAACGGCGGTTGATGCTCACGAAAATAGGCCTGAAATTCGGGATACTTCTCAACGTTGGTTGCGTAGTCCAGCAACAGGTCGAGCTGAATATCGGCCATCCCCGGTTGAGAGATCTGCGCGCCTTCCAACGTATAGGCATCTGGTGCTACAGCACTGGTATCGCTGACCCCTTCCAGGTACTGCCATTTGATGGACGCCGGCGTCGGAAAGTCGTTAAGGGCATCACGGTTCGCCTTTGAAGGATTTTCCCAATACGTTTTGATCGGCTCCCACCCGGTTGAAAGCCCCTCCTCATAAGCATTGCCGTTTTGCGAAATGATGGCCGTTATTTTTGCCGGATGAGCCACCGCCAAACGCCAGCCAACAGGCGCACCATAGTCGTGAACGGCAATGGCGTAGCGATCGAGCTTCAACTGATCAGTAAATTGATCAATCGTCTTCGTCAGGTTGGCAAAGGTGTATTCATACTGGCCGCGCGGCGGTGATCGAGTAAAGCCGAACGCTGGCAAATCCGGTGCCACGACGTGATATTCATCGGCAAGCGCCGCAATCACATCGCGCCACATATACGATGAGGCAGCAAACCCATGGAGCAGCAATACCGTCGGCGCTGCCGGATCCCCCGCTTCGCGATAAAAGACATCGACATCGCCCACTTTCTCGAAACGATAATGAACCTGCTGAGTTGTCGAGCCAGCGCCCTGCCCGGCATTGGCGCTCATTGCTTCCTGAATATCGGCAGAGGCCGTTTTGTTTTGCGTTGTCATGGATAACTCTTTAGTAACCTTTAATAATTAATTTTGAAGGTTAGTTAAAATAATAGTAACCTGTCAAATTAAATTTTAAAGGTTACCTAAATATGCCATCACACATTCCCCCTCCGTTAATCGCAGGCAATCTCGCCATCGATTTCATCAATACGCAGTTTGGCGTAGGGGAAGAGCATCAGGAGTGTCTGACCGACAGCAGCAGTGTCATCGCGTGGCTTCAACAGGCGGGCGTGCTGCCGGAATACCGTGAAAGCCCACCGTCTGGGCTAGTCCGCCTTGCACGTGAATTGCGTGACAACATGCGAGAGCTGCTTATCTCGGCCCAGCAAGGAAGGGGTGCGGATCCCGCAGTGATAAATCACGTGCTGGAACGGGGCTGCCCCCTGGAAAAAATTGAATGGCAGCCAGCGGAAGCGGCATTTCAGAAAAAAACCTATCGGCGCAACCTAGAAAGCGAGAGCCTGTTGCAGCCTGTCGCGTGGGCGTTAGTTAAGCTGCTTACCGAAGAAGATGTGCAACTCGTTAAAGAGTGCGAAGCCTCGGATTGCATTCTCCTGTTCCACGACCAAACAAAATCTCACCGGCGCCGCTGGTGCAGCATGGCGTCTTGCGGAAACAGAATGAAGGCGGCCGCGCACCGGGCTCGAAAAAAGACCGGATAACCGCACCTTAAAGTAATCAGCAAAACTTGCGCCTTATTCGCTTGTCCTATTTATGACAGAAAACGCCTCAAACGCTTGATCAAGACTGATTTCCCTTCAACTTTTCCCACCGCCGGTGACACTAGCCATGACGAAAACAGCGTTAGCCCTATTGTTATCCTTATCGTTAACCCTATGCACCACGATGCTGATCAGCGGGTGTAACCAAGACACCAATACCACCGCCTCAAACACAGCGGATGCGGATGCAGATACGGTAGCCGAGCAAAGCCCGCCCCCTCATGAGGTGACCGATCAATGGGTAGGCCGCTGGGTCGGCGTGGAAGGGTTAGTCCTGGACGTCAGCCAGGACGATTCCGCAGGCCCCGGCCATTATCTGCTTGAAATGCAGTACGGCCTGGACGCCGACCAAAGCGGCACATTCGAAGGGCAAGCCACAGACGAAGGCATAAGCTTCAGCCGCGATGACGGACAACAGTTACTTCGCGCGGGTGACGGCGAAGCCACAGGCTTAAAATGGCTGGCGGAGAAGGAAGACTGCCTGGTAGTGCAATCCGGTGAAGGCTACTGCCGCGACTGACCGGCCCGGCAATCACAAGAAGCGGCTACCCGTTTATGGGTAACCGCCTGCCTGCAAGAATGGTTGAAACATAAAAAGACTATTCGCCCGCCACTTCCGAAAAGTGGCCCGATTTATCCAGGGTAAATTCGAGAAAGTCCCGCGCCAGGTAAAGCGAGCCCGAATAGGCGCTCTGGGCTTCTTTGCGGATATCCTCAATAGAAGGCGACGCCTGGAGGTTGAATTGGTAACGGGGGCTAAAGTGCGTCAGCACCAGGTTAGGCAGCGCGACCGATTCGGCAAAATCAGCAACAAGCCTGGCGTAGCTATGCCCCACATCACCGGCCTTCTGTGCCATCTCTTGGGTATAGGTGGCTTCATGCACCAGCACTTGAGCACCCGCGCATGCGTCAATCAACAACTCAGGCCGGTCATTGTCTCCCGCGATCACTACTTTCCTGGGCTTGTTCTTGAAGATTAAGTAGTCAGCGCTTTTTAACTGCTCGCCCGCAAACTCAACATCAAACCCTTGCTTCAACTGACCCCACAACGGCCCTCTCGGAATCCCTTTTTGGGTTAGCTTTTCGATATCTAAGGCGGCGTCGACGTTTTTTTCTGTGAGCGCATAGGCGTAGCATGCCACCCGATGGGAAAGCCTGAACGTGGCAACCGCCATGTTTGCAAACTCAACGCTTGGCAGGTCGTCCGAGGCGATAAACTCCAACGCAAAGGGCAAGCCTAGCTGCGTGGTTTCACAGGTCGCCTCCAACCATGCTTTGATGCCTGCGGGCGCCACAATGGTAAGCGGCGCTTTACGGCCATTCATCCCCGCACTCGCCAATATGCCCGGCAGCCCATAGCAGTGGTCGCCGTGTACATGGGTAATCAAAATGGCTTTTAGTGAATTAAACGACAGCTTCGTGCGCAAGACCTGATGCTGAGTACCCTCCCCGCAATCGATCAGGTACCAGCCTTTACCCTTGCTCTCGCGCAAAGCGATGCCGGTGACGTTTCTTTGCTTGGTGGGCACACCGGCAGAAGTGCCTAGGAAAAGCAGGTTCATAATTATCCAGATGATTTGAGGCTTGTCTTAACAGAGCCTGCACAAGACGTAGCGACTTGAAATCGGTGTCTACTGCTGGCGAATAGTAATCATTGTGGCCTTTCGATTGACACTATCTGCTTGGCTAACTCTGACGCTGTTGTTTTATCCAATTAGTCTAATGCACGACTATGTAACCGCCCTAGTGCTTAGGTTCATTCAATCGAGCCAGGGTTTCCTGTGCCTCGGCCACACCTGCTGCGGCCGCTTTTTCTACCCATTCAACGCCTTGCAAATGATCTTCGTAGCCGGCCCAGCCATCAATGAGCGCTAGCCCCCAGTTATATTGGGCAAGCGAATGGCCTTTCTGGGCCGCTTTCTCGAAGTATTCACCAGCCTTGGCATCGTGGGTGGGCACGAACTGCCCTAGCATGTGCATACACCCAAGCTGAAACTCCGCCTCCATACACCACTTGCCGTTTTGATCAGCGGTTTTTTCAAAACACTGGTAGGCCTGGGCATGGTCCTTGTGTACGCCCTTGCCATTGAGGTATCGATAACCAAGCTCGAGCGCTCCTTTTTCGCCTCCCAAGACATCCAGTTGCTTGAGATGGCGTACTGACCTCGCCTCATTATTATCTTCGAAGCTGGCCGCCATGAACTGGTGACAGGAAATACATAATTTTTTCCAGGTAGCGTCAGGTAGCCAAGCTTTGAGAGCAGGCTGTTTAACGTGCGTATTTACCCGGCGCAAGCGAGGAATGCGTTTAAATGAGCCAGAGCCAAGTGTCCACATTGAGATAACGTCATAAACGGGTGCTGCGCACTCTTTACAGATCAGTCGCGTTCTATAAAGAGGTCTTGCAATGCTTACAGAGCTAAGCAGCAGCAGACCCGCAAAATAGGCTATATCGTTTGTTACATACAAGATGAGAGCACCAAATCCCATCACTAATGTACTTATCTGGAGTGCGATAAGGGCGATGTTGCCAAGCGTGATAGGCAATATATATCGCGTACTGCCACCACAATGAGAGCAGCGTACTCCCTCATCTGATTTTCGTTTAGACATTCAGCATCACCAGCTTGTAAGACATTCTCATCAGGGCCGTACATATAGCGCCAGTCGCAGGCCAGTCATAACGCGATCACAATCCTTGGAAAGGCCTTCTGCTTATAGGGTTTTCGCTTGTGCCGCCAGGTCATACTGCTCTAGCTTTTTTATTGCAAAGGCTCCACGCTCAGCAACGGCAGGTGATGGATCAGCAGCAAACCGCTCGGCTAGCGCTCTGCTGGCAACGTCGGGGTTCTCCAGTTCCTGAATCAGGATCTCGGCCGCTAGACGCCTGACCAGAGAAGAGCGGTCTTGTGCGGCGTTACTTAATAGTTCGCTCACCGGCGTACTCACTTTCAGCGGTCGTTCTGAAATTTTGCGGACCCAGTGCGATTGACAGTAACGAAGATCAACCCACTCATGGACCCACCCCTCCACCCAAAGAATGCGTTGTTCAAACAGACTGCGATAGGCCTTTGCTCGAACAGCTGGCTGCACCGCAAGATGAGCAATCTCCTCCACTCGCTCGTCGAGAATAGCAGTACGCCCCAACTGGGCGAACAGTGAGGGCATAGGCCCCGAGGTTGACGATATCAGAATGTCTTTAAGTGGCTCCGCGATTCGCGTTTCACCAATAATACTCAATAAAATCTCTTGATCGGCTTCTTCGATACGCCCCCATGCATCCCAATGGTGAAGAGCGACGCAGAGCGCTTCAGACACATGTTGTGGCTGAGAGGCTCGCGCGATGTCAGGTAGTGCATCTCTTGCGGCCTTGCGAACCTGCGGCACCCAGTCATTGAGCCTGCGAAGCGCCAGCGAAAATATAAACGCATTGGGTAACGCGCCTGATAACGCGCGAAGTGTTTTCTCGCGCCTATAACCATCTGCGCTGATGAGATCGAGCCAAGTCAACCTCGCCCTGGACCTTGACCATATTCGCCAGGCGGGCGGAGCATCGGCCTGAGGAACCGCATCGGCGAAAGCAAACCGCATAGTTCCCTCCCAGTACTCAAAATTCTCCAACGGCAAATGTGAGGTCAGGTCAGCCAACTGCGCCAATGCAGCAACAAATGTATTCGTCGAATTAATCGAATGGCCGCACGCTCTTACTGCGGCAATTATCTGGTTATCCATCACCTTTGAGTTATGCATTTGATACCCGCCCATTAGAACCAGTACGTACCGACTTTACTCTTTAACTAACCATTCAAGACTACCTTAGGACATGCGTAAAAGTGACTGCCCTATTGCTTATAAATTCAATAGCAACCAACACCCGGTGATAGGCAGCAATGTTTCTCATGCTCCTCGTCTGAGGATGCTTTTATCGAGCGCGCTCAATGCCACCTTACAAGCTGCTCTGTGTCGCTTTATGTGAACTGACCAGGGTCAACATAACGATAAAAATTCACATTACCGCAATGCATATTAGCATTTCATATGTTACCAATGACTGAGTAATCCATTCGTTTTAAGGGACTATCTGCCATGTCAGCCACGAACGAGAAAGTCTTCATCAGCCCCGGCCGCTACGTGCAGGGAGAAGGCGTTACCGCACGCGCCGGTCACTATGTCTCGGCACTCGGGAAAACGGCACTGCTGATTGCCGACGATGTGGTTTGGGACATCGCGGGCAAGGAGCTTAGCGCTAGTCTTGAAAGCGAAGGTATCAGTTTCGAGCGCGCAGTGTTTGAGGGCGAAGCCTCTAACCGCGAAATCGACCGCCTCGTTGAGCTTGGCCGCAAGCAGCAGGCAGACGTTGTTATTGGCTTTGGTGGCGGTAAAGCCATCGACACCGCCAAGGGTGTGGCTGAAAAGCTCGAAGCGGCCTGTGCCGTACTGCCCACGACCGCCTCTACCGATGCGCCCACCAGCGCCCTATCGGTCATCTACAGCGATGAAGGCGAGTTTGAGTCCTACCGCTTCTACAGCAAGAACCCCGACCTGGTGCTGGTGGATACCGGCATCATCTGCAAGGCGCCGCCGCGTTTTCTGGCCTCCGGCATTGCCGATGCACTGGCCACCTGGGTCGAGGCACGTGCCGCCATTCGCGCCAACGCCAACAACATGGCGGGAGGCAAAGCCACCCTACTGGGCGCGACCATTGGCGAGAAGTGCGAAGAGATTCTCTTCGAGCACGCCATGCTGGCCTACCAGGCCAACCAGGCGCAGATCGTCACGCCCTCGTTCGAGGCCGTGGTAGAAGCCAACACCTTGCTCAGCGGGCTAGGCTTCGAAAGCGGCGGTTTGGCAGGTGCCCACGCCATTCATAACGGTTTCACCGCCCTGCACGGCGAGATTCACGGCCTGACCCACGGCGAGAAAGTGGCCTACGGTACGATGGCCCAACTGGTTCTCGATCAGACGCCCCAGGCGGAATTAGAAGAGTATCTGGACCTCTACCTGGCGCTGGGCCTACCGGTGACCCTGAAAGCGCTGAAGCTTGATCAGGCAAGCGAAGAAGATCTTTATCGTGTAGCCGAAGCGGCGCTGAAGGAAGGCGAATCAAGCCATAACCTAGCGTATGAGCTAACGCCCAAGCAGATTGTTCACGCCATTAAAGCGGTGGATGTGCATGCGCGGGCGTTTATGGAGAAGATGGGGGTGAGCGAGTAAAGCCCACAAGGCACATGGCGCCACGTGTGTGGCGCCATATTGATCGTCCAGCCCTCGGCGGGCTGAGCGCCGGAAATCAGGTAGCGGCCGTTCAGGATGATCCCCGACACCGCATTCACCCCGGCTTCCATGAATCACTGCTCTGCCGCACGAACGTCATGCGCGTACTGATCAGAGCGGGCGATGGCCTCAGCGGCGTCGCCATAAAGCCCTACCTCAATGGCCTTCGTGAGAAAGCCGACAAGGAATTAACAGGTAGCGCTTTTCAAGATGGAAAAACCACCACGTCATCCCCCTCTTGCCATGGATGAAACTTGGTCATGGCCTGCAGAAAAAACGCGTGTTCCAACCAGTGTTGTAGCCATTGCTGAAGGTGCGGGTAAGGTAGGCTATAAAAAACATCGCGATCTACATGGGCGAATTGGCGGATAAAAGGCATGATGCCAATATCAGCAATGGTCGCGTTATCTCCCAGAAGATAAGGCTTTTGAGTCAGCTTCTCCTCTAAAACCTGTAAAAAAGCTTCACCCCGTTGCCGGTACTCTGCCTGGGTCATTTCGAGATGTCGGTCGGCGTATTTATAGCGATCCAACCAATGTTTAAATTCATTATCGTTTTGCTCGATCAGGGCATTGGCCTGAGTCCTAACCTTCGCATCTAACAGCCCTTGCGCATCTTGTTGCTCAAGCGCCCACACCATTATTTCTCGGCTCTCTTCGATCACAGTACCATCAAAAAGCTGTAAAACAGGCACAGTGCCTTTCGGGCTAATCGCTAGCATCTGGGCCGGTTTTTTCTTCAATGTGATCTCGCGCAGCTCCACCGGTAACTCAGCAAACAATAAGCCGAGCCGGGCACGCATGGCATAGGGGCAGCGACGAAAAGAGTAAAGGCGATGAAGTGATGACGTCATGGGCATTTTTCACAGTTGAATTGAAGTCAGTAGGCTCGGTGACCACTCTAAGGCGAGACGTTAGCCGTTCACGTTTTCTTCCGCCACCTGACGCAGCGCATCGACCAGCACCTCGGCAGGCTGGGCGCCGGAAATCAGGTAACGTCCGTCGAGGATGTCCCTCGGCACCGCATTCACCCCGGCGTCCATGAACCGCTGCTCTGCCGCTCGAACCTCGTTCGCGTACTGATCAGACCGGGCGATGGCCTCAGCGGTGTCGCCATCAAGCCCTACTTCGATGGCCTTCTCGCGTAACATCTGTGGGTCTGAAGGGTTTTCCGCCTTACCGAAGTAGGCCCCACCCGAATAGTGCCAGTTGCAGGGGGCGTTTCCCGGTTCTGCGTGGCCGCCCAGGCAAGCACACGGTGAGCAGCGAAGGTATTGTTCGCCCGACGCTCCAGCGCACCAAGTCAATTCTCAACGCCTTCACTGGGTACCCCCTCATTCGATCAAACTGAAGAAAGTATGGTACGTGTCTATCGGGCGTAACGGCAGTACCGTCATGTAACGAATCAAGACGTTACTCGACGGGGGGTTCCGGTAACACCGGCGGCGTACTGTCCATATAGGTCAGGAAGTCTTGCCAGATGTCGTACGTTCGCTGTTTCGTTAACCGGGTAAGGCACGTAATGCCCATGACGCCGCGAATGGTTCCGTCGCGCCACTGCGTATAGACAGCGCCGCAATGGGCCTCGCTATACGCGTGCCACTGCTTCTGAGCTACCTGAATAGCTTCGACTAGCTCAGGGTCAGCCGCGTTATGTTCAACGCTCGTTTCCAGATAGTGGGTGAGTACGTCCTCGGCGGCCTCTAACTCGATAGCCGCGCACCGATTAGTCTCGAGCGTGTTCCTTATATTATTGCAATCAAGCGCCTCGTCGTCCGCCACGGCTGCAAGCGATAGCGAAGCGAGCACTATGAGTAGCCACTTTTTCATTTTTTCCTCAAACGCACATAAGGTGCTGGCCAAGCATGCACAACCGCCATGTTCTCACATTCGATACCAGGGAGATCATCTAAACGTTGAACGACCGTGCCCGCGTATTCATGGCCCGCATGGGCGGCCAGCCCGGAGCTCAGCTAAAATCAGCCCGGCAACATGTGCTTGTTATAGCCCGCGGCCAATTTTATTTGGCTCTTCTGGACATGGCGTGCTTTCCCCTGGCGTAAGAATGACGTCGTATTGAGGCTGAAAGTCATTACCACTACTCCACATTGTCATGTGTGTTTCAAAACCTGCTTTTACCACGCACCAATTCCACAAAAACACGTTTGAGCCGTGAATCATCAGCGATTCAGTGCGCCACTCCTTCATTTCTGGAAAGCTCGCCTCACCTCTATCACTGGTTTTATCCCCCCTTCTCATTTGTTCAAAGCCATAAGGGTAGGAGCTCGATATTAAATACAGCCAAGCATCGTGAATGGGCTTTCCTTCTACATCGGTTACGAGAATTTCGGCCTCCGGCTGAAGAGTCTTGTTGATGGGATAAACAACACAGCCTGATAGCAACAGCGTCATCATGAATATGAGTAGTTTCATGTGTGATTCGCTATCACGCCTGAGTTCAGCGCCGCTTGTGACGAAGGCTGTTTTTGCGGCAGCAAGAAAGAGTGGCGGATCAAACTTCCACTGCAACCGATTGTTAAGCTTTCGGCGCACAGGGCTCAAGGCAACGAACCTATTAGGCTATTAGCAGTACTTATGATCGCCTCAATCTCAGCGACAACCTCGTCAAGAGACTTCACAACGCGACGTTTCGCCCGATTCAAATCCGACGTCAGACGAGGTAAACCACCGACCGTTGCCTTGAACCCACGCATACTATCTAGTGAGCCACTAGCAGCTTTGACCATTGTACAAAGAGCTATTCTAAGCTGATCAATTTGTGACGTATCTTCACTGTCGAAATCGTCGTACAGGGACAGTGCCTTACTTATGGCTTCAAAAGCTTCCTTCCGCGACCGCGTCAGGAGAGGCAACTGGCCATCCAAGATATCCACATATCTGCTCATATCTTCAGCCGCAGCCTTGACCGCCCTTCGAGCATCCTTCATTTGCTGAGGGTCGCTTACCTCACCAATTTCTTGAATCTCCGCCGTCCGGCGGTTCATTTGTTCTCCCATCGAAGCTGTTGCGTCGGCAATTGCATGAAGGCCAGCATTCATCTGCTCCACGGACATCCCGAAGCGATCAAGATGATCTAGAAAGCCTAATTCCTCATCACCCTCGGCTTCGGTAGAAACGCCTGCATCGACGGTTGGCAGAACTACCGGCGGTGACACCAAGCTTTGTGCGGAAGATGTTTGTCCTCTGCTCCAATTTTGAGCCACAGCACTAAGATGTGCTCTTACTAACGATTCAAAATTCTCAATTCCCTCAAATGTGCGATGAAGAACACCTTCATCACCCAGTGAGCGTTTAAAATGTTGAACACGATTATTTTGATCTCCATCGATCTCTGAGGGCTTAATTGGCTTATCTTTGAAATAGACCATGATTTCAAGGGAGCTACGATCTGCTACCCATCGAGCGTGCGCCCTTTCAAACTCTTCCAAGGTGCCTGATTCAGCTTTGGCAGTTGGAGTACCAATTCGTCCCCACAAAATTCCTATGAATACGTCGTATTCATCTCCAATCTGCGAGTTAATAACAGCTTGAGGCTCACTCCCAATACCGGGACGCGTGGATGTCTCCCAGCGCAGCAACTCAAGACGTACTCCTAGCGATTTTGACCAAGTGTGATTGAGTTCGGTCACGACGGACTCAAGCACTTCTCGCTCTTCTGACACATCACCCGGCGATGCAACAAACACTTGTAGAACGGTCTCTGACCTAGGCACTTTGTTTCTCCCTAATATCTAACGAGGCTGTCGAAAACCCGGTTCCGAGCTACTTTTATCGCCTACCGGCCTAATTTTTAGCTCAGCAAGTCATCTGAATGAGTCATCCTGTCAAAGCAATTCAGTCAAGCAAGTTGACGACGGTCTTTTAGGTTCGCCGAGAAACATACTCCGCTCCAAGCCCTTCATGACGCGGCCAAAGTAAGCAAACAGTACATTCATGATTAAGATGGCAGGATCATAAGCCGGCCGGTCGCATCGTTGCGGTACTTGGGATGGAAAACCGACAGATTTAACTTAT
>NZ_JBQTDC010000055.1:0-17593 GCF_052353045.1 Halomonas sp. AOP7-B1-5
CTACGACGAGGAGCTGGTCGAGACTGAGTTTGATCTTTTCGCTGAGATGGGGATGTATGACGAAATCAAAGAACGGTATGGTCTCGATCAGGGAGCTGCTCGTCGTAATGCCGATGCGGTAATTGATTTGCTGCGGACCAGGCTAACGTTTAGTAAGTTTCAACATAGCCATGTGGAAGAGCAAGCTTATTCTCATCTGACATTCTTCAAGAATGATCAGAAAGTGGAAGCTGTTGACAATAACATTGATGGACATCTCTCGGGTGTTGCTTGTGCTGGGCTGTTATCAGGTGAGTCTTCGAGGAGTGAGGGCGACCGATACTTCACAGCATTTGGCTTGAAAGATGTTGATTACAGCTCTTTACCTCACCTGAAGCTGGCCAAGTTAATAGGAGCACTTTGGCGTCCCTCCCAGTCGAAGAATGATGTCTATCATGATCATTCGGCTACGAGCCTAGCAGTGAGTCAGGAATTTATGTCTTTACTGGAGCGCTCTTACGATAGTTCGGTATGGACGACCATCATAGATCCAAAGGTTACGCTGAAGTTCTTTGAAGCCACCGAAGGCGTGATTCTGATTCACTACTCCGATCAATACACAAGCTCGTCGGGCTATGACGCGATCACCGTTACCAAGCAAGTTGATCTTTATAAAAACGTCCTGGGCAATGCTGGCAATGCATTAATTCGAGAGTTTAATGCGTTCAATGGTGAATGGTTGCTCAGACTGATTACCGATCACGCTAAAGAAAAGATTGCTAAAGAAGGTATTATCGGTGCCTATAAAATCGTTAGTACCCTTTTGGCCAAGTCAGATATCACTTGGGTTCCTATCTCTGTCGCCGAAATGATAAGAGTGGCTGGCAATATCGGCCTTGCGATGACTGATAGTGATTTTTCGCGCCACAATCGCAAGATTAAGAAAGGGGCAATTTCTGACGACATCTTGTTTGCAGGTTTTAAGGAAGGTCAGCTCTACCTTTTACCTGTGGAGGTGAAAGCTGGGGGCCGCCCTGATTTCTCCAAGGCGAGAGAGCAGGCGCTGGAGTTGAAGCGATACATGGAAGAAGACCTCCTGGGGCCGGACACGCTTGCGTCTCGGCTCTATCGCGGACTATTCATTCGCCAGGTGCTTCTGCAAATCGAGAAGTATCAGTTGTATCAAGTGTTCGAGGATAGCCATTTTGCGGACTTCCTCAACCATCGAGAAGAGTGGCTAGAAGGGCAATATGGAATCGGTCAGCTCCCGGATTATCCTAGTGCCATGGTCGTGGCCCATATCAATAATGAATCCTGTTTTGAAGAGAAGTACGAGCTCACAGAAGGTGTTCTACAGGCTGAAATACCGATGGGGCTTCTCGATGAGCTGGTAAGAACCCCTTACCAAGAACTCAAAGGGAAAATCGACAATTCCTCACTGCTTCATGTGCCCAAGGAATATTTTCTGCAGCCTTTCAATGAACAAGAGCTTGCAGACGTGAAAGAAGATACAGCGAAGGAGTCTGATTCTAATCAGTCGGAAACGGTTATGTGTCCGTTTTCAAAGCATGGTAGTGGTGTCTTCCTTGCTGCGGCTGATGATCCTTCCGAAGAGAAGGTAAACAATTCCGTACCTGTGACACCCGCCGAGCCACTCAAGGTTGAGTTTGGCAAGGATGTTCAAAGCGGTGAGGTAATCTATTGGGAGCCTACGAATACCGAAAAGCTCTTCAATACGAATACCGGAATTATTGGCACGATGGGTACAGGGAAGACGCAATTCACTAAGTCGATGATTACCCAGCTGGTGCGGAATCAACATAACAATGTAGGTGGTACTGACATTGGCATCCTAATCTTCGACTACAAGGCTGACTACGTTAAGGATGAGTTTGTAGAGGCGAGCAATGCCAAGGTATACGACCTGTTCCATCTACCATTTAACCCGTTCGCAGTATTTGGTAACCGGCCGATGCAGCCGATGCATACGGCCAACCTATTTCGCACCACAGTAGCCAAAGCGTTTGGGCTTGGCCCAAAGCAACAGAACAAAGTGCGCACCCTTGTGATGGATGCGTATGAAGCAGCCGGAATATATCCGGAAGATCCTTCTACGTGGAGCAAATCAGCTCCAACGCTTGCAGATGTTTGGGCAGAATTTCAGGCGCAGGAGAAGGTTGAGCAGGATTCTCTATACGCTGCACTAGACGACCTGATTGGCTTTAAAATCTTTGAGCCGGATACCAATAAAACGCAGTCGCTCTACGATTTAGTAGATGGCGTAACGGTTATTAACCTATCGGGTTATGATCCCAGTATTCAGAATTTGGTTGTTGCTCTGACTTTGGATTTGTTTTACACCCAAATGCATCAGCAGGGTAGTTCAAGGCTGGATGGTAACTTTCGCCAGATATCTAAGATGATTCTAGTCGACGAAGCCGACAATTTTATGTCACAGGATTTCGATAGCCTGAAGAAAATCCTGAAAGAAGGTCGTGAGTTTGGCGTAGGGACCATTCTTTCTACACAGGAATTGACGCATTTCAAAACCGGCGACAACGATTATTCAACTCTGATTTTATCCTGGGTGATTCACCAGGTTGCCAATATAAAATCGCAAGAGATAAAGGCCATCTTCAATACTCCAAGCAAGCAAAGCGAGGAGTTTTATATGAGTGAGATCCGCAAGCTTGAAAAGCACTATAGCTTGTATGTAGATGGTAAAAAGAAAGTAGCCAAGATGAAAGATCTGGCTTTTTGGGAGCTTGGCCGCAGAAACTGAGTGCAACACCAGAGCTTTCCGCTAAGGTGTTTCCGTATGTCATACATCGAACTCAGCATTGAAGAGCGTGCCAGTATCCAGGTTGGCCAAGCCCAGGGGATGAGCTTACGATACATCGCTAGACTCCTGGGACGAGCCCCCTCAACGATTTCTCGTGAAATACGCCGCAACCAGAGGGATCAGAATAGCTACTGTGCCCGGCATGCCCAACAGCAACGAGAGCGGCGGCGAGCACCCTGTCGCCCGAAACATAAGCTGCTGCCAGGCACCGAGCGTTTTGACCTCATCGTTCATATCTACCCAAACCGCCTTGATTTGATCGCCGCCACCTATTGCTAGGGTGGCGGCATTTTTTGGCTGATTATTGTTTATATTCCAAAATGAGCTATATTTATAACCATTGTTGTTTTTAAGCTGTATACAACGCTAGCTATTAAAAAACTTTTTTTAGGAGCTTACGCATGAAGACCTTTGCCCTGTCCCGCAGTACTGGAAAAGGCACACCCGACGTAGCCGGTTTTTTTGATTCACGTACGTTTAGCGTGCAGTACATCGTCAGTGACCCCGCTACTAAGCGGTGTGCGATTATCGACCCGGTACTGGATTTCGATGAGAAATCCGGCGCGACGGCAACGTTTAATGCTGACACCTTGTTGGAATACGTCGCAAAGGAGGGGCTAATAGTTGAGTGGATTCTGGACACTCACCCTCATGCTGATCACTTCTCCGCCGCGCAGTATCTAAAAGAGCAAACCGGTGCGCCGACGGCGATTGGCCAATACGTCACTCAAGTGCAGGCGCTTTGGCAAGAGATTTATCACTGGCCAGACATGCCCACCGACGGCCGTCAATGGGACACGCTGTTTACAGAAGGCGATACCTTTCATATTGGTGAGCTAAGTGCTCGCGTGCTGCATTCACCCGGCCATACGCTGGCCTCAATCACCTATGTGATCGGCGATACGGCGTTTGTTAACGATACCCTGTTCCAGCCGGATTTCGGCACCGCGCGGGCGGATTTCCCAGGCGGCAGTGCCAAAGCACTGTGGGACTCTATCCAGCAAATTCTCGCTCTACCCGATGATACACGACTGTTCACCGGCCACGACTATATGCCGAATGGCCGCGAGCCAAACTGGCAAAGTAGCGTTGCCGAACAACGCGCCAACAACCCTCACCTGGCAGGCAAAAACGAGGAGAGCTACATCGAGCTGCGCCAACAGCGAGATAGCGAATTGCCCATGCCCAAGTTGATTTTGCATGCGCTGCAAGTCAACACGTGCGGTGGCTGTCTGCCAGAGCCCGAAGCCAATGGTAAGCGCTATTTGAAAATTCCTCTGGATGCCCTGGAAGGCGCTGCCTGGGACTGAGTCCAGTGACTCCAGACGATATGAGGTGTGACCTTGCAAACCAAGCTTTTAGAACAAGGCGTTGAGATAACCTCAGCGCTAACGATTGATGAATTGGACGAAGTAAAAGCTCTCGGTTTTAACGCGGTGATATGTAACCGCGTGCCGGGAGAGAGTGATGACTTCCCCGAGGAGGCGAGCTACCGCCATAAGGCTAATCAGCTTGGCCTTGCCTGGGTACATATCCCTGTCAAGCCTGGCGAATACAGCCAGGAAGATATTCAGGCGTTCGCCGACTCCTTGGCGCATCTTCCACGCCCTATTCTGGCTTTCTGCCGCACAGGTAAGCGGGCGACTCACTTGTGGGCCTATGCCCGACGACTATCGGATCAGTGTGAGTTGACAACACTATTTGCCGCCGCAAAAGAGGCTGGCGTTGATCTTGAAGAGCATCGGCAAGCCCTGGAGAGCCAGAGCGCATAAACGGCTGCTAAACAGGACTGAAGGAAAGGATTAGCAGCGTGGATGATTTGCGCAAAAAGCCAATGGATAACAATAAACAACATATGCTGGAGCCCTTATGAATTCTCAACACACGGCAACCTACGATGTGGTCATTATTGGCGGCGGTGCAGGCGGTATTTCGGTTGCTGCTAGTTTACTCAATCGACAGTCAGACTTAACCATCGCCATTATTGAGCCCGCAGAAGATCATTTTTATCAGCCAGGCTGGACCATGGTGGGTGGCGGTATTTTTACTCAGGAATCTACTCGTAAGCCTATGGCAGACGTGGTGCCTAAAAAAGCCACTTGGCATCAAACTACTGCCAAAAGCATTAACCCTGATACCGAGAGTGTCGTGCTCACAAGCGGCCAGACGCTGGGCTATCGACGCCTGATCGTCGCACCAGGGCTTGTGGTTGATTGGAGTGCTATCAGCGGGCTTGAAGAGACGCTTGGTCACAACGGTGTAACCTCGAACTACCGCTATGATCTTGCACCTTATACATGGTCACTGGTGAAGTCGCTGACCCAGGGCAAAGCGCTGTTCACTCAACCACCGATGCCTATCAAGTGTGCCGGTGCTCCTCAAAAGGCCATGTACTTGGCCTGCGACCACTGGCGAAAACAAGGCAACCTTGGGCAGATTGAAACTACATTTTGCAACGCCGGTGAGGTGCTGTTCGGCGTAAAGGATTACGTGCCTGCACTACAAAAGTATATCGAGCATTACGGCATTGAAACTGCTTATAAAAATCGCTTAACTGCGGTAGACGGTGCTGCAAAAGTAGCGCAATTTGAAGTCGCAGGCGAAAACGGTTCGCAAACAGTTGAGCGACCGTTCGATATGCTCCACGTAGTACCTCCTCAAAAAGCCCCGGTTTTAATTGCTGAGTCGGGCCTCGCTAATTCAGGCGGATGGCTCGATTTAAATGCCAGTACGCTGCAGCACGAACGTTATCCCAATATCTTTGGGCTGGGCGATGCTAGTGGTACTACCAATGCCAAAACGGCAGCGGCGGTGCGCAAACAGGCCCCAGTCGTCGCTCAAAATGTCCTAGCCTCGCTCCACGAGCAACCGCTTAGCGCGGCTTATTACGGCTATGGTTCATGCCCACTCACCGTTGAGAGAGGCAAAATTGTGCTGGCGGAGTTTGGCTATAACGGTCAATTACAGCCAACGTTTCCTAAATGGGTCAACGACGGCACCCACCCCACCCGCGCTGCCTGGCTGCTAAAAGCCAAAGCGCTGCCCTGGATTTATTGGCGGTTAATGTTACGGGGCAAAGAGTGGCTTAGTTAATTATGATGCTGGAACGTTGGATCCCGCTCATTGGCTGGCTGAAATCCTACAACCGCACATTTCTCTCACAGGATGCACTGGCGTCAGTGATCGTAACGCTGATGCTGGTACCCCAGGCGTTAGCGTATGCGTTATTAGCGGGGTTGCCGCCAGAAATGGGGCTGTATGCCAGCATGTTGCCGCTAGTGCTGTACGCCATTTTTGGTACCAGCGCGACGTTAGCGGTCGGGCCAGTGGCCGTTGCGGCACTGATGACGGCCTCAGCATTAAGTAGTTTTGCGACTCAAGGGAGTCCGGAGTACGTGGGGGCTGCGTTAGTGTTAGCAGCGCTTTCAGGGCTTATTCTTATCGCCATGGGCGTTTTACGGCTGGGTTTTTTGGCTAACTTTCTAAGCCATCCGGTGATCTCGGGGTTTGTAACGGCCTCGGGTATTTTAATTGCTGTAAGTCAGCTAAAGCATATTGTGGGCGTTGAGGCGTCAGGTCATAACGTCATTGAGGTGTTGGGCGCACTGTTTAACCAGTGGCAGCAGGTAAATGCCATTACGTTGCTTATTGGCTTGGGCGTGTGGGGGTATTTGTGGGTGTGCCGCAAGTGGCTAAAACAGTGGCTAGGAATGGCCGGTGTTTCCGCTGGTGTGGCGGCGCTACTGGTCAAGGCAGCGCCAATTTCAGCGGTCATTGTTACGACATTATTGGCTTGGCTGTTGAACCTGGAGCAGTGCGGTGTGAATTTGGTCGGCTTTGTGCCCAGCGGCATGCCCACGATTGCGCTCCCTGACTTTGATCAATCACTGTGGTTGGGGTTACTCCCCGCCGCGCTGCTGATCAGCCTGGTAGGGTTTGTTGAGTCGATTTCCGTGGCTCAAACGCTTGCCGCCAAGCGTCGCCAGCGTATTGATCCCAATCAAGAGCTAATTGCCTTGGGGATGGCCAACTTGGGCGCAGGCGTAAGCGGTGGCTCGCCGGTCTCCGGTGGGTTTTCTCGGTCGGTGGTTAATTTTGAAGCAGGCGCGGCGACACCGCTAGCAGGCGCCTTCACCGCACTGGGAATCGTGCTCTCAACACTGTTACTGACGGACCTGCTGGCTTTTTTGCCTACGGCGACCCTGGCTGCCACTATTATAGTGGCGGTCGGCACATTAATTGATCTCCCTGCAGTAAAACGTACCTGGCTGTATTCCCGCAGCGATGGTATTGCGATGGTGGTCACGCTTTTGCTTACCCTGATGCACAGCATCGAAATCGGCATTATAAGCGGCGTGTTGCTGTCATTAGGGCTGCACCTTTATCGCACCAGTCAGCCCCACAGCGCGGTAGTCGGTCGAGTGCCTGGCACCGAGCACTTTCGCAACGTAAAGCGCCATACGGTTGAAATCGACGAGCGGCTCGCCATTCTGCGAATAGACGAAAGCCTCTATTTCGCCAATGCGCGTTACCTGGAAGATACGGTCATGGAATTGGCGGCACGTTCATTGTCGCTGCACCATATTGTTCTGACTTGCCAGGCAGTGAACGTGATTGATGCTTCAGCGCTGGAAAGCCTGGAGGCGATCAACGGGCGTTTAAAAGACGCGGGCGCGACACTCCATTTGGCCGAAGTAAAGGGGCCGGTAATGGATCACCTAAAACACACGTTGTTTTATCATGAGTTGACCGGGCAGGTATTTTTTACCACCTATGAGGCCTGGCGCGCTTTGCACCACCAAGGCGACACTCTCTCGTCACCGGCCTTGGCCTCTAACGAGGCTAGGCAAGTCGCCAATAGCAATCAGCCCACGGCTGTTGTTGACGACAGTGTCGACAACAACAGGGGCGAATAATCCGGCGGTATGCATCATCACTTAACACGAGAGGAATATATCGTGGATTTTACAGCAAGCTTTCAGGGACTGATCGGCGGTGTTCTTATCGGTCTCTCAGCAACTTGGCTGATGGCTACTCTGGGCCGTATCGCTGGTATCAGCGGCATTATCGGTACACTCATCACTAGCCGACCGAAGGGGAATAGCGCTTGGCGCTTGGCCTTCGTTATAGGGCTGGTGAGCGGCCCCGTACTAGCACTTTTCATTGGCGGGCTCGGCAATGTAGCCGGTGCGCCAAACGAGGTGATCGGTCAGCCGAGTGGGGGTATGCCGCTAATGTTGGTCGCTGGCTTGCTAGTGGGCTTGGGAACAGGCCTAGGAAGCGGCTGCACTAGCGGGCACGGTGTTTGCGGTCTCGCTCGGCTATCAATGCGTTCCCTCGTCGCCACCGTTACCTTTCTCATCGCTGCGATTATTACCGTCTTCGTGGTTCGACATGTCATGGGAGGCAACGTATGAAAACGTTGATGGGATACATCGCGGGCCTGATCTTTGGCCTTGGACTGACCATCTCCGGCATGACGGATCCGGCACGGGTGCTCGGCTTCCTGGATATCGCCGGTGCCTGGGATCCGACCCTGATGTTCGTGCTCGGTGGCGCTGTGGTCACGAATTTTATTGGTTATAGGTTGGTGCTGCGTCGCCCGCACCCCTTCTTTGGTGAGCGTTTTCAGCTGCCCACTCGACAAGACCTGGATATTCGCTTAATCAGCGGAGCCTCACTGTTTGGCATCGGGTGGGGGCTTTCTGGCTATTGCCCCGGCCCAGCCTTCGCCTCCATCAGTGGGCTTTCTGCACCGCTATTCGCCATGCTTGTAACCATGGTAATGGGTTGGTTCTTGGCTCTCGCGATCACCCCTAAAACTGCATAACGTTTGGAATATCGTCACCCAATAAGCTACCCAGCAGGAAAACCTCATTTTCAGTTAATCTCCATACGCCACTCTGTCCAGCATTAAATCAGGAGTGCTGGAAATGCGAGCGATGAACAGGCCGATACACGAGGTCGTGTGCTTTAAGCTAGTGCAATGGGTGTTATTAGTGGGGTTGCTGAGCGTTACCACAGTTGCCACCGCACAATCTTTTTTTGGCCAGCAAGAGAGCGTTCTTCCTCCAGAGCAAGTCTTCAAGCCAACACTTGGTCATGATGGCGAATCGCTGAAGATCGATTGGCAAATCGAACCCGACTACTACCTTTACCGCCATGCTTTTTCCGCCGAAGCCGAAGGACGTGAGCTATCGCTGAATATGCCTGACGGAGAAGTAATTGAGGATGAATATTTTGGCCGCTCTGAGATTTACCGTCACTCATTGAGTATGACCACTCAGCCTGGTAACGCCGACACAATCACCCTTCGTTGGCAGGGCTGCGCCGATGCGGGCCTGTGCTATCCACCTCAAGAAAAGACCTTTGATTTAGCACCTGCTGGCCAGGACATATCTGAAACGCACGAGCCCTCCATTGCCACGCATGCCCCCGGATCTGAAGAAAGCTCCACTTCCGACCTAAAAAATACGATGGCAGAAGACCAGCAGCTGGCAGCGCAACTGGAGGGAGGTAACGGGCTCTGGACGCTGGCGGCGTTTTTCGGCATGGGGCTGTTACTGACATTCACGCCCTGTGTATTGCCGATGATACCGATTCTGTCCAGCCTGATCGTGGGAGGACGAAAGGTAGGCGAGAACCACCGGACGGCAGGTTTCGTGATGTCTACTGCCTTTATCCTGCCCATGGCGGCCACCTATGCGCTACTCGGCGTGGCCGCTGCCATGGCAGGTGCCAATCTACAGATGCTGTTTCAGAGCACCTGGTTTATCGGCCTGTTCTCACTACTGTTTGTCGTTCTCGCCCTGTCCATGTTCGGCTTGTTTGAATTAGAGCTACCGAGCGCGCTTCGCCAGCGCCTTGATGCCGGCATGTCGCGTCAACGCGGCGGGCGCTTGAAAGGGGTTGCCATCATGGGGGTGCTCTCTGCACTGCTGGTAGGGCCCTGCATGACCGCACCGCTAGCGGGAGCGCTATTGTTCATTGCTGATAGTGGTAACCCCTGGCTGGGCGGTGCAGCCCTGTTATCGCTTGGCCTAGGAATGGGCCTACCACTGATCCTGATCGGCACGGTGGGTAGCCAGTTGCTGCCTAAGCCCGGTGCTTGGATGGTTCGCATCAGAGCGATTTTCGGCTTTGTATTATTGGGGATGGCGATCTGGTTTGTGGATCGCGTAGCACCTGATGCCATTATCCTCGCGCTATGGGGCGCACTGGGGCTGGGTTTTGCCGTTTCGTTAAAGGCCATGGCACTGGGAGGCAATGCCTCAACGGTGGCCTCTCAAACAGCAACAGCAAGCGCAGTCATCATCGGATTATGGAGTGCACTAGTGTTAATCGGCGCTGCCGGTGGCGCTTCTGACCCCTGGCGCCCGCTAGCGGTCTATACATCCACCAACGATGGCTTAACCACTGAAGCATCGTCATCAAACGCCGAACAACCGCTTACCTTCGATGAGGTCGACGATTTGGCCACGCTTAACGCCCGTGTTGCCCAGACCGAGGTTAGCGGCCAGATGACACTCATCGAATTTACGGCCGACTGGTGCATCTCCTGTGAAGTAATCGAACAGGAAGTTTTTACCGACCCCACCGTTCAATCTGAGCTACAGGATGTACAGCGGTTAAGTATCGATGTGACCGACTACGATACCTCTGACAAGGAGATCATGGAGCACTTCGGCATCGTTGGGCCGCCGACGCTGATGTGGTTCGGCCCCGACGGGCAGGAGCGACGCAGCGCGCGTATTATCGGCGAGCTGGACGCTGACGTATTTCTGGAGCGCTTTGCTCAAGCCAAACAAACCGGCAGTAATGCCACCGGGGGTGGTTCATGAGCCCCCTGGATCGCAGCCTCGCTATCGGCCCGCTAGGTCTGAGCGTGGGACAACTTTTGCTGATGCTGTCTATCGTTGTCGCGCTGATCGTCGGAAGCTGGCTAGGCCGCCGTCGAAAGGTCTACGTTGGCGATAGCGTCTTCAATGCTGCGCTCTTGGGAGTCATCGGGGCACGACTCTTTTTCATCGCTCAATATGGGGGGAGCTACGACACGTTCTGGTCTTGGCTCGACATACGCGATCGCGGCTTCGAGCCGCTAGCTGGAGTTGTCGTCGCTTTGGTGTATCTGATTTGGCGGTTATGGCGCCAACCTCGCGAGCGCGGTCCTCTCGGGACAGCCGTAATATCAGGGGTTCTGACCTGGTCACTGACGGCGGGCGCATTAGTACTCATGGCGCCTCAAGGCGCGAGCATTCCTTCAACGCCGTTAACCACACTTCAGCATGATGAGGTGACGCTTCCCGCTGTACTAAGCGAAGCCGGTCGCCCCATGGTGGTTAATCTTTGGGCCAGCTGGTGCCCGCCGTGTCGACGCGAAATGCCTGTATTTGAGCAGGCACAACAAGAGCGCGACGACGTGACGTTTGTATTCGTCAATCAGGGCGAGGACCTCAGCACCGTTAATGCCTTTTTACAGCAAGAGTCACTCACGCTCGATAATGTTTATCTCGACCAGAACAATGCGCTCGGCCATGACGTAGGTGCCATGGCCATGCCCACCACGCTTTATTACAACGCCGATGGCACGCTTGTTGACACCCACTTTGGTGAGCTCTCTCGCGCCACGCTTGATCGCAGCCTTGAGCGTTTCAACCTCTAACTAACTCACTACGGAAATAACGCATATGTCCGCTTTCTATACCTGTATGACGCTACGACGCCTCACACTAACTCTTGGGGCTGGCATCGCGCTGGCGACAAGCCTGCATGCGACTGCCGATGAGTGGCCTGACCCTATTCAACAGCTCCAACAGCAAGGTCTCACGATTCATGGTGAATTCGATGCGCCCGATGGACTTACGGGGTATGCCGGCAGTGCTCGTGGTCAGACTTTCGCGGCATACCTCACCTCAGGAGGCGAGCATGCGGTGCTAGGTACACTGATCAATGCCGAGGGCCAAGATGTTTCAGCTGAGCGGCTAGAGCAGCTCGTCAACGGCTCAAGAAATGCCGAGTTATGGCAAGAAATGGCTGATCAACACTGGGTGCGCGATGGTGATAAAGAGGCACCTCGCATCATATATACCTTTAGTGACCCCAATTGTCCTTACTGCCGCCAACTGTGGGAAGATGCCCAACCCTGGGTTGAAAGTGGTGACGTTCAGATTCGTCATTTGATGGTAGGTATTCTCAAGGCAGACAGCCCAGCAAAGGCAGCCGCGATACTCAATGCGGATAATCCTGGCGAAGCGCTGGCTGAGCATTACCGCAACGATGCCATGCCTGAAAATCAAGGAAATGACCAAAGCGAGCAGTGGGTTAGTGAAAACACTCAGCTAATGCGCGATGGCCAACTCTTTGCAACGCCTGCGACCTTTTACCAGGATGATAATGGCAACGTGCACAGTGTGATGGGGGCCCCCTCGCCAGATAAGCTTCGATCCATTATGGGGAGCGATACACCTTGACCTAAGTGGGTTCAACCCGAAGGTAATTGAAGCGTTACCCTTAGCCCAACACCATTGCCAGACGCGAACGTCACTCTGCCTTCAGCCCGGGTGACAATCGCCTCGACGATCGAAAGACCCAAGCCACTACCTTGAGGATGATCTCCTCGATGAAAGCGCTCCGTTAGGCGGGAGAGGTATTCGGTAGCAATCGTTTTACCTTGGCTGGTGATATCGATGAAGGCCATTCCTTCTGATTCCTGTACGGCAATCTCTATCGGCGCGCCGGGCGCTCCGTGACGCATCGCATTTTCGAGCAAGTTGCGTAGAACCGTCACCAAAAGCGCCTCCGGTAGAGCAACACGTACCAAGTACACGTTTTTGTCATACTGGCAATGGTCATGGCTACCGGTTTCTGCTATCGCTGTCGCCAGCGCTTCTCCAACAGAAGTCAGATCGAAATGACTGCCCCGTATGATTTCTTCGCTTTCCATTCGCGCCAACAACAATAACTGACCTAGCGTTTTGGTTAGCCGATCTACCCCCGCCTCCGCCTGCTGCATCGCTTCATACTGCCGATGACCATCAACACGTCGAGCAATCTGTAGATGTGTGCGAATAGCGGTCAGTGGTGTTCGCAGCTCATGGGCGGCATCGTCGGTAAAGCGTTGCTCCAACTCAAGCATACGTCGCGTTCGTGACAGCAACGTATTGAAGCTATGGATCAGTGGGCGAATTTCACTAGGCAATCCGTGGACAGGCAATGCCGAAAGATCGTCGTGACTGCGTGACATGAGCCGCCGTTGTAACCTGGAAAGAGGAGCAAGCCCGCGTGTCACTCCCCACCATAGCGCAATCAGGCTGCCCACCAGCGCTAATAGAAACGGGTAAAACGCGGCTTGACGAACTTTCAGCAGCAGTGCTTCTCTCTCTTTCAAACGATCTGCCACCGTAATACGCTTGTCGTTATCAACTAACGTGTAAACTCTCCAACGCTGCCCGTTGTGCTCGCGATAACGATATCCCTCAGCCTCGACGGCAAGCACATCGTTCATTTCCGGATGCGTACCCGCCACCACTTGACCACGAAGCGATGATACTCGACAAGCGATACCATCCAGCGAAGGAATCGTTGACATTTCATCTTCTGTACCGTTCCAAGCCGTTGCTGGCACGCGATCCAACAAACCAGACACCATTCGCGCCGATTGAGCCAGACGCTGGTCCAGAGACTCTTCCAACTGTGTCGACAGGTCGCGCATTGACCATATGGCCGTGATACTCCATAGCAGCACGAGTGTAATTCCAAGTGTGGCAACCAGGCGTAAGCGCAGATTCATGAGGTCGCATCACTGTTGTATTTGCCAAGTCGATAACCCACACCTCGCACGGTTTCGATCACGTTACGCCCCAGCTTGCGACGCAGTTGGTAGATGTGCACATTAAGCGCATTACTTTCGATCTCATCATCAATACCGTAAAGGCAATCCTTCAATTGATCGGCGCTCAGAATTCGCCCACGAGCGCGAATCAGCGCTTCCAGCAGCATCAACTCACGTCGCAACAAAGCGACTGGCTCACCCTCAAGCGTGACGCTACGTGTAACGGGGTCTAATGCCAGGCTACCGTGACGTATGGCGTGGTCCACTTGCCCTGCCGTCCGGCGCAAGAGCGACTGAAGTCTGGCGGTTAACTCGTCAAGATCAAACGGCTTGATCAAATAGTCGTCGGCGCCACTCTGAAGGCCCTCGACGCGGCTCGCCACGGCGTCTCGCGCCGTCAGCATCAGTACGGGTGTCGCAACACGAGCACGACGCCACTGCTGCAACAACGTTAACCCATCACCATCAGGCAAACGGCGATCGAGTATGACGGCATCGTAGTTAATGGTGGCTAGCGCGCCTTTCGCAGCATCCAGGGTAGTGACGTTATCAACCACAAAGCCGCTTAGCGCCAATCCTGCTTCGACGCCAGCCGCTACCGGAGCATCATCCTCGACCAGTAATACCCGCATACTTACTCCTCAATGGCATGGAAAGTGGTATCTATCAGCAGTATGCCAGTCAGGGATGAAGTTAAGATGAGGCAGCCTCCATTTTGCAGTCGACAGATCAAAACATGCCAAGAGCCACCATTATCCGCACTTCATTTACAGTTAATGTTCATCATGCCTAATGAGTTTTTCGTCGTATAGTGAGTAACGTTTCTTATGAGCTCTTGCTTTGTAAAATCTACATGCGGCGATTGTCTGCTTCGCTGCGTATTCATAGTGGCATTGTGGCTTGTTTCAGTTCCAGCTTTTGCCGAGCCATCACTGCCACTAGGACATTACCCGTTGCCTGAAACCGGCAACATCGTGGGCGAGACTTATACCGTCAGCGTAGAGGATGAAAAGGATACCCTGCTCGATATTGCTCACGCACACGGTGTCGGCTACGAGGAAATTCGACGAGCTAATCCTGACACCAGTCTTTGGGTTCCGGGGAAAGGAACGCAGGTTCAGATTCCAGCGCAGCACATACTGCCGGATGTCGAGCGTAAAGGAGTGGTGATCAATATTGCGGAGCTGCGGCTTTACTACTATCCCGAAGTGCAAAATGATGAAATGCCTCGCGTCGAGACCTATCCCATTGGTATTGGCCGCGATGGATTCGATACGCCATTGGGGATTACTAAAACCACCATGCGCCTTGAGGACCCTGCTTGGTATCCTCCTGAATCCGTTCGCCGGGAAGCGGCTGCACGCGGCGACCCACCGCCTAACGTCGTTCCGCCAGGCCCCGACAACCCCCTCGGTCAGCACGCCATCTTATTAGATATCCCTGGTTATTTAATCCACGGCACCAATCAACCAGATGGCATTGGTATGCGCGCCAGTCGAGGTTGCATCCGTATGCACCCTGACGATATTAAGGCCGTATTTGATCAAATACCCAACGGTACCCAAGTCAATATTATCGATGAACCGATCAAACTTGGCAGAGATGCCAACCACTTGCCGTACGTGCAGGCATTTACTTCGCTTAATGAACAAGAAACGAGCATAAGCGACTTGCTGAATATCGTTAACAATGTCGACGAATTGCCGGATACAAAGCGCTCGAACATTGACTATGAAGCGATGAAGAACGCGATTAGAAGGGGGAGTGGGCGTATAGAGCCACTAATTTAGCCCACTTTTTAGTAAAATTTAGCGGTTGTTATGGGTTCAAATGTGGCCAAGTGCTCGCCTTAATGTTTAGTATGCAACCAAGTCCCCGCGAGTAATACCGACCTTGCTAAAGGCATTCAGCACGGAAGCTTCTCCGGGAACGTTCTCATTTTTGGCTTTCGGGTGCTTGAACGTATCGGCGAATCCTGGGCAGTGACGAACGAGTTTTTGAACGACACCTTCAACGTGCCGCACGTTAGACAGCACTTGGCGCAACCAGTGTTCAAAGCTGCCTTGGTGATCCAGCGTAAATACTAAACCTTTGTAGGAAGGAGGTTTTGACCCTTTCTCTCTACCGCCATTTCTGGGTTTCGAAGGGCGTCGCTGGAGTTCCACGAGATAAAGCGCTTGATCTAACACATGCACCTTGATGACGAGTACCCCGCGAGGAACCTTGGTCTGAGTGTCCATATAGACCCAATTGGCCACGGACGTTTCTACATCATCGTCTATGCCGAAGGGTTCGAGGCTAATTAATCGAGGATCAGAGGAAGTGCTGAAGCCGTCTTCAAAGGTAAACCAGCTAACGCTATGAATCGCTGTAGGATAGGTTGATTTTAAATAGAGAAGCGCATTCCACATATCACGTAGAAAGCCCTGCGATTCCAGTGTAATGGGGGCGTGAATAGACGCTTGTCCCACTCCCTTCCCTGACCCATAGGGCTCTCCAGTGGAGAAAATTGTTTCGTCACCAGGAACGGGGACGCCTCGTGTATCGGGTACGTTTTTTCGGGTATATCGTTTATCCAAGACGGCGCGAGGCTTACCTAAAATAACGAATTCGTCCTCAGGAAGGTCTAGCCAAGAAGAGCCATGGTCGGGCTCTTCATCATCCGTCAGGTCAATGACATCGGGGATGTCTTGAAGCTGATGATAGGGAAATTGAGTGTGAGCATCATCGCCATCGGAGGCTGGTACTGTCGTTGATTTCTCTCTTTCGCGATGGATCGTGGCACCTTCAGGCTGTGTACAGCCTAATATCTGCAAGCCTAGAAATGTGTTGCCGTCATCAATCGGAACGCCAGAAACAGAGATCTCCCCGCTCCCCTGGAACCAAGGCGTGACCTCAAAAAGTATCCTATCTTCGGGGAAGCGGGCTTCAATCTGCGAATAAATCCTTCTGGCAGCCTGTTCAGCATAGGGATCGTACAGCATGTGCGCGAGCAAAATCGCATCGTGTTTATGAACGCGATGCGTAAATTTGACAGGCCACGTACCTGGGGATGCAGGCGCATTAAGCGGCCGATAAAGACGTTCTTTGACCTTCTCCCAAGGGTAAGTGGCGAGCACTCGCTTGATTTCAGAGGATCGGCCGTAAACGCGAGTAAAAAACTCTGTGCAAGGGATGAGCAAGTGTTTGCCATCTGGAAGGTCAAACTCGATCAGGTACGATCTTTGCTTTCTGTCCAGTGGTAAATAGTTTGCATCATGAAAGGAGGTATAGAGGCTGCGCCCCGCTTTGCGCAAGTCATCTAGAGAGACAATCCGCCAGCCGCCTGGAGAGAATGAAACAGAGAATGTTCTCTCATCAAACGCGATGCGAGAGTTGCTCACCCCCTTTTCCCAGACGGAACCAATCCTCAATAGCCCGACATGTGTTAAGACCGTCGGTCGATCAATCACATCCCCTAAATTGTCATTCTGATCAATAGGTCTGAAAAATACATAAATTTTAGGGACGCTTTCTGAGCGGGTATTTTTGGCGATAGGCCCATACCACCAAACGACCAAGCGCTCAGCTTCGTCTTTGAGAGTGCCATCTGAAAAGCTAAAGGTTCTGCATTGTTTGAGTGAAACCGTCACAAGGGCGCGCTCTATGTAAACTCAACATAGAGCTTGTCGCAGTAATTATTGTTTAGTCGCAACAATTGTTGAAAATGACAACCTGCGCAAGGAACTGATTCACTGCTTGCGACAAGGGAAAACCACCCGTAAACCTCGCCGTGGCCAAGTAGACCGTCGTGGTCAGATCCCTGACATGGTCAGTATTCATTTGCGTCCCCCCGAGGTTAGCAAGCGTGAAATGCCCGGGCACTGGGAAGGGGATCTGATCAAAGGCAAGAACAATGCGTCTGCAGTGGGCACCTTAGTAGAACTCAGCAGTGGCTATCT
>NZ_JBQTDC010000056.1:0-17388 GCF_052353045.1 Halomonas sp. AOP7-B1-5
CTTGCCTCCGTGGAATAGGTTGTTTCTAACTCGCCGTAGTGAGCTAGTTAACTCTTGGATATTCGAAACTGCGCCTACCTGTTCCCAACTCAGATAGCCTTGACCGTTGACAATTTGGCGCTTTGGTGGCGTCTGGAGTAGAACGTTCACATTGCCTGCTACTGTGATTGCATCAAAGAACGATGTGCTAAGACATTCATTGGCAAACCTATCCCAATCAACTTCGGCGTTCTGGTTTCTTGCGGTTCGATAATAGCCAATTTCCTTTAGCCCAAATTCCAGCCGCGTCATGACCTTGAAGAGCTGATCAGCTCCTACTGGATGTTCTTGGGTCTTTGAATAGTTAACCTACCAAAACAGCCACCTCCCGTTGCAACGCTCAATATGATTATTTGCTTCGCGATTGGTAGCATGCCATGTCCGCTTCAGGGAAGCTGCACTCCAGCAACAAAGGCTACTCTTGGCCGAGGCTGTGTGAAAACTTAAAAATTAGTTGCCGATGACAGTATCTAGCCGTCTTGGCACGAATATCGGCTATCAATACGTTTCAGAACGTCTTTATTTATTATTTTCCGCATCTCTAGCTGTTTGAGATGATCACTAAGAAACACCCGCTAAAGAGCATTGTCGCCTTTACAAACTTGCCAGAACCAGGTTTAAGCCCTTACCCACGCATTGCCTGGATTAACCCCTGGGTGCCAAAGATATTCATTACGCGTTTCATGTTATAAGCAAGTACATGGAGGCTCATTTCCGTGCTGACGTTCTTAAGTCCCTTAGTCAGGAAGTGCGTCGCTCCCATCCACGCTTTCAACGTGCCAAAGGGGTGCTCGACCGTCTTACGACGGATGCGCATTATATCCGGCGCCTGATCCAGTCTAAATTTTACCGCCTCCAGTACATCTTCGTGTTCCCACCGTTTGATACGCCGATAGATACCTGTGGTGCATTGCGGCTTCATTGAGCAATTCGGGCAAGCCGAACTCCAGTAGCAATTAAGCGTCTGGCCTTTTTCAACGTTCTTGAAGCGCCAAATCAGGCGCTCCCTTGCTGGGCAGCGATATTCATTACGCTCAGGCACGTAGTGGAACGCTTCTCTGGGAAACATACCTTTAGCCTGGCTAGGCGAGGTTTTAGGCTTAGGAAGATACGTCGTGATACCGGCCTTGTGACACGCAAGTATCTCCTCACCAGTAAAGTAACCGCGATCAGCTACGACGTGGAGATCACTAACAGCACTAGCAGCGCGTGCTTGTTGGGCCATCCGGTAAAGCTGACGCCGGTCACTGCCGACATTGGTTACCTCATGGGCAACAATCAAATGATGCTGGCTATCGACAGCCGTCTGCACGTTGTAGCCTACAATTCCCGTTCCTCGCGCAGTCATGGAGCGAGCGTCAGGGTCTGTCAAAGAGACTTGCTGATCAGGGGACTCAGTTCTTTGAATTTCAATGGATTGCAGTTGCTGAACTTCTTCTGTTAGGGAAGCGATCTTTTCCTTCAAACCAGTCGTGCGCATTTCTGTGATAGCGGCGGCGCCTTGATCCATTGCGTCGAGCTGGCGTAAGTAACGCTCAATACTTTTATCGATTTCTTCTGCCCGCCGCTTCATTTTAGCCAAGGTGAAGTTACGGTCTCGATTGTTGACTGCCTTAAATTTGCTGCCATCAATCGCCATTACCGAATGTGAAAAAAGCCCTAGACGTCGGCATATCATGACAAAGTCGCGGCAAGTAGCTTGAATCGCTTTGCCGTTGTTTTTGCGGAAATCTGCGATCGTTTTGAAATCCGGCGCTAGGCGTTCCGTTAGCCACATGAGTTCAACATTACGCTGTGCCTCACGTTCCAGACGGCGGCTAGATTGGAGGCGATTGAGGTAGCCGTAAAGATAGATTTTTAAAAGAACGGCGGGGTGGTAGGCGGGCCGACCCGTCGCATGAGGGTCAACGCCATTAAAGCCCAGCTGTTTGAGATCAAGGGCATCAACAAAAGCTTCAATGGCTCGAACCGGATTATCTTCAGAGACAAAATCATCCAGAAGCTCAGGAAACAAGGTAGCTTGGGATCGGGGTTCACCTGCGACGAACCGTTTCATCGTTACCTCCCACACTCTGTCATGGGATAAGTATAGCGACAGCTACGTTTTCACACAGCCTCGGCCGCTAGCTGTCTTTACCAAAAAAAAGTCCTCTAATGGGAGCCGCTCATAAAAGTAGCTCCTTTTAATCTGCATATATATTTATAAATATCTTATCTCTGAAAACGACTTCAACGCTACCGGAGCCAGTATCTTCATTGAAGTGATTATGTAACAGAGGACGGCTGCGTGTTTAGGCGAGAGCTGCTCTGAATCTGCGTTTATCAGGCAGTCTAGTCTTTCAAAGGATATGGAGAGAGAAGACCAGTGCTATGCCGTTAGCTGATCAGCCCATATTGGCGTCACGGATCCTCACAATAAAAGCATCGTCCCCGACTTGGCCACCTTTGAAGGCCACCTGAAGACCATCGAAGTCAGGATCACTACTGTGAGCGGTGCATAGTGGGGATCCTGGCGTCTGCGGTAACGGCATGAGCGTAGTTAATGCATGGATACCAAGTTCCTGAATCGCATGGCTTGATGTATCGCCACCGGCTACCAAAACTCGGATTAGCTGTTCGGCGCGAACTAGATCGCGGAGCAGGCCACCCAGTCGTCGGCCGATGGCATGTGCAGCGCTGTTGTCCTGTAATGATGTCAGGCTGGAATCTGGGCCAAGCGCTGTATAGATCACTACGCTACGTCCTTTAGCGAGTGCCGACAGAGCCTGCGAGCGAACTGCATCGAGTTCGGTGCGCGCCAGGGTGTCATTGGCTAAGCGCGTAGCGTCTGCCCGCAAGGCGGTAAAACCATTTCCCTCGGCGTAACGAATCTGACGAGCCGTAGTCTCTGAACAGCTTCCTGAAACTACGGCAATACGTTCCACGGGGCCTGGGTCAGAGAAGGTCGGTGGTGTTTCAACCAGTCCTAGTCGTTGCCATTCCGCTAGTAGCGCGTACTCGACCCCGGAGGAACCGATTACAAACCCACCATTTGTGGGGCGGGTGCGCCATAGCTGGCGCCCCACTGCCGCTTGGCTCGATACATCCATTACATCGTAAAGAAGCGCGGCATAATCGGAACGAATGCTGTCCACACGAGCATCAATTTGAGTATCGGCCAGCGTTACGAGATCAATGAGGCCAATGTCGAGTGCAGTCTGTGTTGATAGGTGGCGTCGCAAATCAGCCTCATGCATTGGTGTTACTGGATGCCGAGACATGATCGGATGGCGGTCGATACGGTAGATTTCCCCCTGGGCAGCGGCGAACAGTTGGCCGAAGCAGGTATATCGACGAAGTTGTGGGGCACCAACGACAATTGGTATGCCATCGTGACTAAAAATACTGTGTCCGATCTCAAGGGCGCGACCTATGCTGCCTACGTGAGGCGCACTGTCGAAAGTAGAACATGTTTTGTAATGACATAGAGCTGCGCCCTGATCGCGCAGCCAAATCAACGAAGGTGTCAGGTGGTAGTTCATCCAACCCGGCGACTCACTGCGGCTTGTGCCAGCCAGGCCGATAGCTCGGCAGTGGCGAAATCTTTGCAGTTTAGCCTCGTCAGGGATAGTGGTGAATAGCACGGTATTCACGCCTTGACTTGCGAGAGCCTCCATCGCATCGGTGGATCCCGTCAGGTCGTCACCGTAGTAAGTAATCAGTGGAGCAGAATTCATCAGGGTCATTGATGAAAGGTCTCCAGGGCCCTCGCTAGTTCAGTGTGCTCACGAGCGTAGACATTTACGTCGATACCCTCCATGGCGGCCTCCCAAGCCTGACGAAGACTCCTGACACCAGCGCCTATTCCATCGGGATGCGCCATGATGCCACCGCCAGCGCAGAAGATTAGATCGGTGCTGGTGATGGCAGAGTAGGTATCTACTGCCTGGTCGGCAGTCTGACCGGAAGAGAACACTGGCATCACTTCATAACCGGGGCTCGGCGGATCGAACATGGGCGTCAGGCAGGCACGGGCGCTGGCAATTACACTTGCGTCCTCCTCGCTGAACTTATTGCGCAGACCATTAACGTGGATATGATCGACTCCCACCAGGCGCCATAGTTTCTGGTAAGCCACGAAACTCATGCCCAGATGTGGTGAACGGCTGAACATTCCCCAACCGGCTCGGTGTCCATGCAGTGCTACTTGGCAGTGGCGCCTCAGTTGACTCACCCCAGTGAGTCCAACTGCGTTCAGGGCGACCATCACACAGCTGCCACCAGCAGCGACTACATAGTCGTGATGGTCGCGCATTTGATCGGCTTCGCCGGTGATGTTGAAAGCGTACATTACCTTATGTCCGCTGCGTTCGGCATGCTCACGGATAAGCGGCATCACTGCGTCGACCCTTTCTTTGAAGGGGTTATGAGGGCTGTTGGCTTGCAGCTCGTCATCTTTAATGAAGTCGATCCCACCTTTTAGCAGTTGGCTTACCACCTCCGCAGTGGCATTTGGTGACAGCCCCACGCTTGGCTTGATAATGGTGCCAATAATTGGTCGTTTTGTGATGCCTGTCAGCTCTCGGGTTCCTGCTATACCAAACTGCGGCCCAGGGTATGCCTCGGCGAATGGCTTAGGCAGAGTCAGGTCGAGCAACTTCAGTGCCGATAGCTCCTTAAGCTCGAAGAGGTTGCCAGCCAGCGTCGCAAACAGGGTAGGCAATGAGGTACCTAGGTTAGCCAATGGCCAAGATAGGGTGACCCGTGCTTGTCGGTAGACAGGATGAACTTTGCCTGACTGCAGCGCAGGTATCGGCAGCGAGGGAGTGTAACTCGCTTCTAAGGGCTCAATATGCTCGACGCGGGCCGCATGCGCCTCACGCAGCGCATCTGTCTCACTGGGTAGACGAGTAAAGGTGCCACATGACTGTTCGCCAGCCATTACTTCAGCAGCACGCTCTAATGGGTAAGGCGTTTCGATCAGATAGGTGGCCAGAATGCGATCACTCATAGTCGACCTCTCTTAAATGATGCAGCGACGGTCTCTGCAGTACACTCAAGCAAGATGAAATACTGTTCTACGTTGGGCACCGAGTTACTTTGAGTGATGCCCACCGTAGAAGGCTACTGAAGGCGATTAGCATTCTGAAGCCATTGCCAGTAGTCAAGAAGGCCATCTCGGATATTGGTAAACCGGGGTTCGAAGCCGAGCTCCTCACGCGCGCGCGAGATATCTAAGGGGGCTCCACGGACAACAAAAGGACCCGGTCCCAGTTGGACGTTTGAGTTTTTGCCCGTAATATCAGCCACTTCATCAACGATTCTGAGGTGATCGACTGGCACCCCGCTAGAAATATTGAAGTTGCGATTTGTCACTTGCGGCTTTTCAAATAATTTCACGATGCCGGTGGCAGTATCCAGTACATGTGTCCAGTCCATTGATTGTTCAGAACCATTGGGGGCCTGGATGTCCGTGAGGCCTTCTAGGGGGCCGAACAACCCTTGATAGACTTTGTGCATGTGTGACGGTCGCTTACCAGGACCGTAGACGAAGAAGAGTCTGGCATTGCGGATGTCCATGCCGAAGGTGTCGCTGTACTGCAAACCATAGAGTTCACCTGAAATCTTCGAGGCGCCATAGAGATCGGTAGCCTTGTACGGAGTGTCTTCGTGCTGGGGCCCCGGGGCATCACCATAGACGGCCCCCGAACTCATGTTGACGACCTTGTTAATACCTAGAATACGACACGTTTCGTATACGTTGAGGGTGCCCATGGTATTGATCGACAAGTGTTTGAAGGGATGCTCTTGGAAGTATGGCCCGGCGATCACCGATACGCCGTGGATGACCCCTTCGAGTTCATCACGGTGGCGTAGGAAAATCTCGAAGATATTGTGGTAGTCGAGGATGTCGACTGATTCGAGAGTAAGCAGGTCCCGCACTTCCTCAAGATAATCCAAACCCAAGCTATCGAAGCGATTGGCAGCTGTGTCACAGATAACTACCTGCTTCCCCTGTTTAGCCAGTAAGTAGGCGACCCAGGAACCCACGTGACCAAGACCACCAGTAATGAGGACTGACATATTAGGTCTCCTTAATTCAAGATAATATTCGGAAGGAACATGACGATGGAAGGGAAGCAGATGATGATTAGCAGCACGATGAAGAGGGGGATATAGAACGGCATCGTTTCTCTCACCAATACGCCAAATGGCAGGTTGGTGATCTTCTGAACTGTAAACAACACAGTACCCACGGGAGGCGTGATAAGGCCGATCATCAGAGTAAAAATCATCACCACCCCAAAATGTATGGGGTCGATGCCGTATTGCACTATTACCGGCACCAGTAGGGGAGTTAACAGGAACAGTGCAGGCACCGAATCGATGAACAGGCCAATCAGTAGGATGAACAAAGCCAGCAGCAGCAGTAATCCCAGTGGGTCAGTCACTGTTGAAAGAAGAAATTCGGCAACTAGCGAGGTGACCTGATAACGCCCCAGCACCCAGCTGTAGAGGGCGCTACCTGCAATAATTAACATCAGAGCGGCTGAGTCGATGGCAGTAGCGCGAAGAATACTGACGAACTCGCGGAAGCTGATAGAGCGATAGACGACAAAGGCAATGAACAAGCAGTAGACCAAGGCAACCACTGAAGCCTCTGTAGGGGTGAAAACACCGCTTAAGATTCCCACGATGATGATGAGCGGTGTCAGCATCGGCAGTACGCCACGTAGTAGCGCCGCTGTGAAGTCTTGGAAGCGAGCGCGAGCTCGGGTAGGAAAACCACGTCGATGCGAGATGATGGCGACCATCACCATTAGGCCTAATCCCATGAAGAGACCGGGTATAATGGATGCTAGGAAGATGCCAGCGATGGAGGCATTGGCCAGAGCACCATAGATGACGGCGGGAATACTAGGCGGAATAATTGGACCGATAGTGGCCGAACTCGCCGTGACAGCAGCACTAAAGCCGGTAGGATAACCATCGTCTTCCATGGCCTTGATTTCCAAAGCACCCAGTCCGCCAGCATCCGCAACGGCAGAGCCCGACATGCCAGCAAACAGCATGCTAGCGACAACGTTGACATGGCCCAGCCCACCTTTCAGATGGCCCACCATCGTTCTTGCGATGTTGAAAACGCGATCAGATATACCGGCGCTGTTCATTAGCCGACCGATTAGAAGAAATGCCGGAATAGCAAGCAAAGTAAAACTGTTGACACCGTAGAGAGTACGTTGGGCGATCATCTCCATGGGAATGGCATCAAAGCCACGCGTGTATCCCAGCACCATTGCTGAAGAACCTATCATGGCAAAGGCGACGGGCACTCCTAGCATTAATAGGGCGATCAGTCCGACGAACAGGATGACAAAGACTTCCATAGTCATTCACTCCAGTCATTTTGAATGGCGGGCAGCCTGATAAAGATGCGTCGATATAGATCACCTATCAGCAGTCCAATCATCATCCAAGCGGATATGAGCTGAATCAGGTAGATATAAGAAAAACTCAAACGGAAAGTACTAGCTAAAATGCCTGAGGTTCTCTCCATCATGTTCCATCCGCCAATGGCCAACATCAGCAGCACAACGATGCAAATGATATCGGCAAGGCTTGCCACAAAGTTGCGCACGCGCGGCCCCATCAAATCGGTCACCACTGTGATGCGAATGTGTTCCTGATAGCGCAGGGCTAGCACCGAGCCCAGAAAAATCTGGGACAGGAAGAGATAGCGAGCGGCTTCATCGGTCCATGATACGGGTATGCCTAGCGCATATCGTGAAATGACCTGGATAGCCATGATTGTCAACATCAGCGCAAAGGCTGTCGTGACAATAGCGGTTAGGAGTCCCCAGAAAAGAGCAATAGCACGGTTTACGTGGTTCGCGGCTGTCACAGGCGCCTCCGGTCGAATGACTTTGTTGACTAGAGAAGGGCGACCTTATAGTGACGGGTCGCCCTTGGTGACTTAATCGAGCAGCGAGTTTACGTATTCACGAACACTGGGATGGTAATCTTCAATGATTTCCCTAACCGCGGGCTCGGCTGCCTCGCGGAAGGCGTCCACATCGCTATCAACGACGGTCATGCCAAGCGATTCAAGCTCTTTGATAAGTTCTTCCTGACCGCTGATGATTGTTTCGTCGCCCCACTCGGTGGCGTCAGCAATCGCGGCCATAATGATATCGCGATCTTCGTCAGACAGGCTCTGATAGAAATCTTCGTTCATCAGCCAGTGAAAAAAGGAAAATACATGTTCTGTTCGGTTTAAATGGTCCTGCACATCGTAGAGTCTGCCTGAGTAAATCAAGTCGACTGGGTTTTCTTGCATCTCAATCACACCAGTTTGCAACGAGGTATAAACTTCAGGCCACGCGATAGGACTTGGTAGGGCGCCAACTTCTTCCCATATTTTAATCCAGGGTGCTATCTCAGGAACTCTTAGCCGCACACCACTCACATCTTCTGGGGTGGTGACGGGAAAGTTCGACGTCAGATTGCGCGGGTTGCGTTGGGAGAGCCCAACCAAACGCATGTTGCCGCTGGCGATCAAGCGTTCGTTGAGCAGCTCTCCGGTCTCACCCTCATAGACTTCCCGGGCTTCTTCGCTAGAGCGATAGACGAAGGGAAGGTCGGCTGAAGCAAACTCCGGGGCGTAAAGTGTCATTGGCATCGAGCCACCCAAGGCGATGGAATATTCACCGAAGCTGGCACCTTCTAGGTGGTCACGCTCTCCACCGACTTCTGTACCCAGAAGAGACACTGTGTACTTTCCGTCTGTTTCTGACTCGATAGTTTCCTTGAGACGTTCCCCGACCTTGAACATAGTGTCGGATGGCTCAACGTGGATAGCAATTGAGAGCTCGTTGGCACTGGCTTGGGCAGCGATTCCTAAGCTGGCCAGGCTAGCGAGGATGATTCCGCGTGTTGTTGTTGTCATTTTGTATACGCCTCCGGAAGTTCAGTATGAGTGGAGTTAGCGTTGACTCAGTTATTGAGCCTCCAATGGTGTTAGCTATGCCATTGAGATGAATCTGCGTGGAGCGAGGCCACTTTTTAAAAGCTAGCACGTTTTTTTGGTAGCGCTACCATTTCGCTTGCTATCCTTTAGAATAAGAATCTAGGAAGGCTTTTACTTAAGGAGATGATGTTGAAACAGACCCCTACAACGCGATCACGTCGTCGTCACCGAGGAACCGATAGCGTAACGATACAAGATGTGGCTTCCGAGGCCGGTGTGGCTCCGATTACCGTGTCTCGTGCACTCAATACGCCAGAAAGTGTGTCGGCCAAACTTCGAGAGCGTATAGATCAGGCTGTAGCTAAGCTCGGCTATGTGCCTAATCTAGTTGCAGGTGGTCTCGCTTCGGCAGGAATGCGTATGATTCCGGTTGTGGTGCCATCGTTGTCTATTTTGACCTTTATTGAGGTGATTCATGGCATTCAGCAGACCCTTGAGCAGGCTGGGTATCAAGTGCTGCTGGGGTCAACCGACTTCGATTTGGATCGAGAGGCTAGTCTCATTGAATCATTACTGGGCTACTCGCCTTCTGGGGTTATCCTGACGGGGCTTCGCCATCACGAGCGTACTTCACTACGGCTCAAAAACTGGGGTCGTCCTGTGGTCGAAATCATGGAGCTTGGCGATGAGTGCATTGATATGAATGTCGGTGTTGATAACCATGCAGCAGGTGCCTGTATGGCACAACACCTACTGGACCGAGGTTTCAAGCGTATCGCCTATCTCGGTACCGGTATGAGCCGAGATTATCGGGCCATGCAACGTTTCGAGGGTCACCGGGAGGCACTGAAGACAGCGGGAGTTGAATTCGATCTGCTATTTCGTCGCGAGGAGCCATCATCCTACGAAGCAGGGCGCCTCTTGTTCTTAGAGGCACTGAAAACTCGTCCTGATTTAGAGGCATTACATTTTGCTAACGATAATCTTGCTGCCGGGGCGCTAATGGAAGCTAATCGACAAGGCATTTGTGTGCCTGAAGAAATTGCGATTGGCGGTTACCTCGGGCTATCGCTAGGTGAGCACCTTTCCCCACGGCTTTCGACCATTACCGTGCCGCGATACGAAATGGGTGTCGAGGCAGCCAAGTTGATGCTTTCAAGACTTGAAGGCCGGCAACCACTAGCCCCGAGGTTGGATATTGGCTATGAACTCAAGGTGCGGGGAAGCACTTGAACGCTTATCCGGACGTTGGCGATTTTTACTATGGTCATTTTTTTGATTTTAGTAACTAGTGTTATGACATTTTAGATATCAGCCACTTAAACCGCTTTGAGTTTGCGGTGCGTCATGGTTGCATCCAAAAAATAAAACACCAGAGTGGGTTCCCTAGCGTCTATATAGTAAACGATTGATTGGTGTATTTATGGGAATGTCGAATCACGCCTTCATCACTTGGCTAATACGCTATTCCATTTCTTCATGGAACGCCTCAACCCTATCGGCAATGGTACGTATCATGACCTCGTCGCGATAAGCGCGTTGGATAAACAGCGGCATGCCAGGCCAAAAGCTCACAAAGTCGATCCATTCCCGCTCGCTGACCCATAGTCCACCCTGGCATTGAGGTATGTGCTCCTCGGGTATTTTTCCCTTCAACAGCACCTCGATTAGGAACTTTGGCAGTTTGGTTTTGATTTCCAGCAGACCGTTAATGCCTACCAAGCTGTCAGGCGAGTAACCCACGTTGTGGTTTAGGATGATGCCCACTTCGTATGGTTTAGGTTCGCCAGTGGTATCGCAGTAGAGCGGACGGCAACGCCTTCCAGCGTATGCCAACGGCGGGTATGGGCGTTGCCTTGAAACGGCTCGGCCTGTTCCCCGGTAATTCGCTCACCGATCAATTGGTGCATGTAGGTAATCGCCCCGGCACTCAACCCACCAGGGCCTTTACCCTTAACCAGCAAGACTTTGAGCTCAGACTTGGTGACGGGACCTAGCCGCGCGGTCAGCCACTCTGGGGTGCCTTGCTCCATAGTAAGCACTTGCATGGAAGCCTCCTGTCATAAGTGGTAGCGCGTGGGTTACTTAACAGATCGCTTAGAAAGTGAGGCGCGTAGCTTGTCGAAGTCAGAGTGGGGGACTTGCAGGGCTGAACCGTACTAACCGCTGAACCATTCCTGGGTTGTCGTGGGGCATTGGCTAATTCAATCGCTTAAAGTCACGCAATCTCTTCCAGATTGTAGCTTTTAAGCTACAATGGCCATATGACTGAACTTACCCACTACCTTACCGCTGATGGCTATGACCCTTTTCAAGCCTGGCTGGATGCTACGAAGGTTAAAGATCGTCAAGCCACTATGCGGGTACTAACACGCCTTAACCGGCTGGCAGCGGGTAATGCAGGCGACACCAAGACAGTAGGTGATGGAGTATGGGAGCTACGCATTACCTATGGTCCTGGCTACCGCGTTTACTACGCCAAGGTAGGGGCGCGCTTGGTAATGTTATTAATAGGTGGTACCAAACAGCGCCAGCAGTCTGACATCGAACAGGCAAAAGCGTTTTTGGCCGACCACAAAAGGAGAACACGTCATGAAAAGTCATGATGAAGCCGTTATTGAGATGCTGCGCACTGACCCCGGTATGGCTCTGGACTACCTGCGAACAGCGTTTGATGAGCTGGACGAAGAGGGGGGAGAGTCAGCCTTCCTAATGGCGCTACGTCATGTCGTTGAAGCTCAAGGGGGCATGGCGCTGGTAGCAGAACGTGCCAAAGTATCACGCGAAAGCCTTTACCGCGCCTTATCCCCCAAGGGCAACCCAACACTACGAACTATGACCGCGGTGATTAAAGCCACAGGCGTTAACTTTCACGATCTTACTCATCAAGCGCCAGCAAGTTAACGCCACCAAAAAGACGAGCATAGCGTCGCATCGAAGCGCACACAAGCACCTGTATTTATGCTGGGTGGGATGTTGGGTGAAAATATAACTACATTATAAGTTGTTGAATTTAAAACACCGTTGGCGGACTGCTCATCAGCCTCTTATCTCGAAAAGCCCCTGATTTATCAGGGGGCTTTTTTCGTTTCTAGGCCCTGCGCTTCTTTCCCAATATCTCCTCTATAGAATGCACCGGTCGTTCACTGTGTCCAGAATGTGTCTGAGAATGCTCGATTATCTTCTGGCGCAGTGAGAAGCGCCAGTAAATAGCTACTTGATTAATAGGAGCATGCATAGAATCACTCCTTTCATTCATTCTTTATTGCTCAGTATCAAGCATCAAGAGCAGTCTTGTATGCAAGCGCTGACTTATCACGACGTATTAATAGATCACTTTTATTAATTAAGCAGCCTGGAGAGCTGTATAACGCCACTGAGTGTTTCAATACCTGTCATCTTTAACTAGGTTTTCTAAAAGCTCTATTTTTAGCTAAATGCACGGTTTCCTCGTGGAGCCGAGCATAGCTTTTGAGCTTTTTTCTAAATTTAGTTAAAAAATAATCGCGGTGATCAATAGAGCTTATTTACCTAAAATCAAGCAGTACTAGGTAGTGAGGAGCTAGGAAAAATGAATCCGACCTATATTAATAGCATTGCCTGTGCTGTCCCAGACTTTGATATACATAGCAAGTTTGTCGATTACGCCCCACGGCTTTTGCCGGATATGCGTTCAGTTAAAGTGTTCCAGCGGATGGCTGAGCGCTCACAGATAGAGCATAGGTATTCGTTTCTTCAGCCTCATGTAGATGATGATAAGCTGGATGCGGCAGATTTTTATCAAAATGAGGCTTTTCCCAGCACTCAGGCACGCATGAAATTTTATGAACGCTTCGCTTTCATTTTGGCAAAGCGAACCCTAGACCAGCTTGATCTAACCGGCACCACTCATTTAATTACCACAACCTGCACTGGTTTCTATGCGCCGGGGTTGGATTATCAATTGATCAAACATTACGGATTGCCTGCGGGTATTGAACGCACCACCGTTGGCTTTATGGGCTGTTACGCCGCGATCAACGCGCTCAAGCTGGCTCGGCATATTGTTCGCTCGGAGCCACACGCTAAGGTGCTGTTGCTCAACCTTGAACTCTGCACGTTGCATCTCAAGCCTGCGGGAACGCTCGAAGAGATTTTATCGTTCGCTATTTTTTCTGACGGCTGTGCGGCAAGTATCGTGTCGGCAAATCCAGTTGGCCTTGAAATACAGAGTTTTAACTCGGATGTGCTGCCAGAAACCGAAGCGTTAATTACCTGGTATATCGGCGACCAAGGTTTTGATATGCACTTATCCGGCAAGGTGCCGGGTGCCATCGCCAACAATCTTCCGCTTGTAATGAATACGCTGTTGGACGGCGCTACGCACAGTGATATTGCGCTCTGGGCCATTCACCCCGGTGGGCGTACGGTGCTGGATGCCGTAAGGGCAGGCGCAGAGCTTGAAGAGCGAGCACTTATAGAGTCGCGAGAGGTGCTTAGGAAGTTCGGCAATATGTCCTCGGCCACCATCATGTTCGTGCTTCAGGAGATGTTGAATAACCCAAAAAAAACAGGCCCCGGCTTGGCAATGGCGTTTGGTCCTGGGCTCACGGTTGAAAGTATGCGATTCGTTCTTTAGGGATAAAGAAGCTATGCCGGATTTCAGTCAACGCAGCGATGAGAAGGAACTCATGGATGATGCCGATATCTCGTTTGAAGAATTTCATGATTGTCTTGAAGGCCTTGAGCGTATCAATCATCTCACGTTGGCCTATCGTCCCACCCTACAATGGCTTCGCCCTTGGATAGAAAACCATAAACGTCTTTTTGTGCTAGATGTGGCCAGTGGCGGTGGGGACATGCTGCGCCAGATCGCCAAAAAATGGCCTGCTCGTGTTACGCCGAATTCCGGTTACCGTATGGTCGGTGTTGACCTGAATCCATGGTCAAAAAAGTCCGCGGAATCCTGGCCGCAGCCTTCAGCTATACGTTATGAAACTGCAAATGTGTTTGCTTTCGAACCCGATGAGCCCATCGACCTCGTTATCTCGTCATTATTCACCCATCACCTTGCCGATAGCCAGATCGTGGATTTTCTGCGCTGGCTGGACGGCCACGCGAGTAAGGGGTGGTTTATTAACGACCTGCATCGGCATCCCATTCCCTATTATTTTATCAAAGCGGCCACCGCACTCTTCAGCCGTAATCGATTAATCCGTAATGACGCCGCTGTATCAGTGGCACGTGCGTTAACGGTGGCCGATTGGCGGCGCCTAATTGATGAAGCGGGGCTTGATGGGGATGTGCGAGTTCAGTGGTTTTTTCCTTTCCGCTTGTGCGTCTCCTGTAACAAGGAAGCACCGATCCAATGAGCGATGAAACGGTAATCATAGGTGGCGGGCCAGCGGGGTCGGCAGCGGCGATTAAATTAGCCAGGCAAGGCATACCGGTGCGCCTTCTGGAGCGCAAACCGGGCCCGCATCATAAAGTTTGCGGCGAATTTATCAGCTATGAAGCCGCCCAACATCTAGAAGAGCTTGGGTTGAATTTTGCGGCGTTAGGAGCTGAGCCTATTCGTCATGTGCGATTTTATAATGGCGAAAGCGAGCTCATCTTCGACTTGCCGTTAACTGCATGGAGCCTTTCACGGCGCCTGCTGGATTCGGCCTTATTAGAGCAGGCGGAACGTGCGGGTGCAAACGTTGCGCTAGGTACGGTGGTTAGGCAGTTATCTCGCACTGATGATGGCTGGAGATTGGTTGCCAGTAGCCAGTCGAGTGTAAGGCCAGCCAGCATGGAGTTTTCAGCAAAAACGGTGTTTCTGGCCAGTGGAAAGCATGAACTGCGCCATTGGAAACGTAATGTAAAAGAGTCCCATCGCCAAAACATGATTGGCCTTAAGATGCACTTTAGCCCCAGCGTATTGCATCAGGATCAATGGAGGAACACCGTTGAAATTCATTTGTTCAATGGCGGTTACGCCGGCCTGGAGCCGATAGAGAATGGGAATATTAATCTCTGCTTTTTGATCAGCCAGGACATATATAAAGCCTGCGGCGGTAGTTGGTCGGGAATACTCGAGCGGCTTAGCCGTACTTCATCCCATATGAAGCAGCGCCTCGCCACGTTAACGCCCTGCTGGTGTGAACCTTTGGCTGTCTCCGGGATTCCTTATGGGTATATCCATTCACCCGATGACGCGGTGCCCAACCTGTTCTCGCTGGGGGACCAGGCCGCGGTGATCCCATCGTTTGCAGGCGATGGAATTGCCATTGCCTTGCACACCGCTTTACTTGCCGCCCACATTCACGCTTCTGGTGGCGATTCCAGAACGTATCAACGCCTAGCCTTTAACGATTTAACCCAACCAGTACGGGATGCCGAACGGCTTGCCGGTGTGCTGTCCCATCGCTTGGGACGCAAGACGGCCTTCGCTTGCGCACGGCTATGGCCGGGGCTAACGCGTGAAATGATACATCGGACGCGGGTTGGCCAATCCAATCGTATGCAATAAGAGCCTCAGACAAAGGAGTGATACATGTTTGATTGGGATTTGTGGCGCTCATGGGAAGAGTGGGTATCTCAACCTATCTTTTTGAACTTCGTCTTAGTCATCGGCATCGCTATTGTCAGCTACTTTGCGCTGCGAATACTGATGAGCTCAATTATTGCTCGCCTTACCCGCTGGTTAACACACAGGAAAGGGCGCCTGAGCCATTATGGTATCGAAGTGTTCAGGCATACCAGTCGTCTGCTTATTGCCGCGATGGCCTTACAAATTGGCTTGGCCGTCGTTGATTTGGGGCCGGAATGGGAAGATCGAGTCAGCCATTTATGGTTTTTGGTGCTGGCGCTGCAGTTCGGTTTATGGGTTGGCGCTGCTATTACGTTATGGAAAGAAGAAACCATCCGTGACAAGGCTGGCCAGGATAATCAGCTCACTGTGACTATGGTCGCGCTGACGTTTCGCATCATCCTTTGGGCCGTTGTGCTGTTGTCGATTTTAGCCAACCTGGGCATCAACATCACCGCGTTTGTAGCAAGCTTGGGGATTGGGGGAATAGCGATTGCTCTTGCCGTGCAGGCACTGCTGAGTGACTTGTTCGCTTCTGCTTCAATTGGGGTTGATAAGCCGTTTACCACGGGCAACTTTATTGTCTTCGATGATATTGCCGGAACGATTGAATATATTGGCCTGAAAACCACGCGTATCCGTAGCTTGAGTGGCGAGCAGATCATTTGTTCGAATACCAAGCTGCTCCAGCAAACCCTACATAATTACAGCAGGATGAATGAGCGGCGGGTGGTGTTCAGTATGGCTATCTCGTTTCGAACGCCGATTGATAAAGTGCGTGAGATCCCACTGTTGGTCAGACAAGTAATCGAGTCAATACATCAGACCCGCTTTGATCGTGCGCATTTAAGCGCGTTTGCTGATTACGCGTTGAAATTCGAGGTCGTCTATTATGTGTTGAGCGCGGACTACAACGTTTATATGGACATCCAGCAAGCGATTAACTTCTCTCTACTGGAAGCGTTGGATAAAAGGGAAATCAAGTTTGCCATGCCGGTACGTGCGCTTGAGTTTCTCGATGAGGTTCCTTTGCCTGATGGAAGCTGGCCGGGTAAAGACCCCGCCATTTCGCAGGCGGGGCATTAATGTTTAGTGATCAAACGTGTTGTCGGAGCGATGCATTGGTGAATTGCGTGGCGTGGGGCGCGGCCGGTTCGATGAACGTCTTTGTGTGCTATTTCCCCGGTACTTGTTCCAAGCGTCCTTGGCTTTCTGACGGTTGGCTGGCTTGCGTAGCCAGTTGATGAGCGCCAACATGATCCATTTCCTCATACGAACCTCCTAGTTCTTGATGATGAGATGTGCACGCGTGTTTACCTTGAAACTATAGCTTAGCTACTCAAGATGGGTTAAATACTCTACTCGTTTTTTTGACGCTCGGTCTTTCCCCCCAGTTCCTGTGGAGCTAGCCGGGATAGAAAGGCAAAATTTTTGCCTTGCCGAGCAGGGACTGCCCTTAGCGTTGAGCTAAAGGCTGCTGGCGTATTATTTGAAGAGAGAGGCTATACGATTTTTAAGTTGGTTAGCTGATTCGCTTGGTAGGCGACCTCAATTTTTAACCTAGCGTTTTCAGCGGCGAGCAATTGATTTGCAGACGCAAGCTCGTATTTCTCAGCTTCTAAAAGCTCAAGCCGCCTAATTAATTGATTAATAACCAGTCGGCGATAAATGGCTGAGAATTCCACTCCGGTACCTTGGTGAACAGCAATCATGGCTTCTCTCCGTCATGCTGAGGGGGCTCAGCGTGTAATATCCCGCTACTATAGGCTCTAGAGAAGTATTTTTTGTATGAATATTCTTAACCTTAAGGCATGATTTGACTAGTATTTAGATTTGTTAATAAGCTTAG
>NZ_JBQTDC010000057.1:0-16732 GCF_052353045.1 Halomonas sp. AOP7-B1-5
GGGACGAGCGGAGGGTAGGCGAGCGCGTAGCGCGTTAAAGGTTTTTAAGGTTTTGGTTAAAAGCGCGCGCGCGTTACGGTTTCGGAAAGCCTTGCCTGATGCGGGCTGCAGGGTCATCGGTGCAGGTAAACGTACGAAGCGGGTGCAGGTAAAAGTACGTGCCAATTCACAGCCGAGATGCAGGTAAAAGTACGTGCCAATTCACAGGTGGTGCAGCTAAAGGTACGTGTCGAAAGCTATCGTACCTTCACCTGCACCTGCATTAACGAATGCGCTTCTGGGGCTTACCCTTTACCAGATCATCCATTTGGGCCTTGCCTCCCTTCGCTCCACGAGCATAAAACGTCACCGCATCACCTTCCTGATCGAAGCTCACGCGGTAGTCCGGCAGCTCGCTGGTTTCGACTAGAGCCTTGATAGCTCCTCGGAAGTTGCGCAGCGTATCCATGCTACCGCTCTTCTCATGCAGTGCACGGATGCTCACACGCCACTTGGGTTGTGCTCCGCAGTGCTTGCGGGCCAGTTCATAAATCCTCCGATCCAGCGGCTTACGCAGCCGGAAGTAGTCTCGGCTGAGGGTCAGCACTTGCCGAGCTTCCACCGCTCGCCACAGCCAACGTGGTAAATCGACTTCCACGGCCACCATCCTGTCGTCGTTGCGTGACTTCTCAACGACACGCCAGGAATCCACTAGCCCAAAGCCCTCACGCTCGCGATAGCCATCCGTTTCGATATTGGTCTCAATCCGTGTCCCAGCAAGTCGCCTGAGCGCTTCGGCAGCCCGCTGGTAACCGACACCTGACGTTGGCCGGTTGGTCGTCACCAGAAAATCGTACATTGTGAATCGTACCGTCCTAGAAACATCTTCTCGGCCTCGATTCATTGCCTCGACAAGCTGGCTAATGCAGTAGATCCACAAATCTTTGTCGTGGATCGTCGCGCAACCACCGTGACCAGGCATGACTTTGACGGTCACGTTGTTGCGCCCGTAAGTACGCATTCTCGTATCGCCCGCCTTCAGAGCGAATAGCGGATGCTCCATGCTCCCAATGTCATCTTTCGGGCTCGCATCCAGAATATCGGCAATGAAAAAGTCACGCTGGGCATGGCGCTCAGGAACGAGTGAAGAACGCTTACCTGTCGAGCCCTTGCTTATGCTTGGGCAGAGACGTTTAGAGGCTTCATCCCAGGTTTCACCTGGCCTAGCGTTCTCCTGGATGAATTGCTGGCGATCCTTGCTCATGCCCTGCCTCTGGTCATTCTTTGATGAGGCCGTGTTCAACGGCCCGATAGATCGCCATGTTGATGATGGCGGCTCGAGACTGGCCAAGCTCTGCGGCCAACTCGTCTACTCGCTGCAACAGCGCCGGCGTGATCGTGAGGCTGATCTGCCGCTTGTTGCCCTTCCTCACCCCTTTCGGCTGTGCTTCCGAATCAGGTGCACCAGAGATGAATGATTCCGCAGTCTGCGAAGGTTTTGCCTTCGGCTTAGTAATTGCCATAAACACCACCTATAAAATCATATGAATATCATTTTAATATTAAAATAGCGCTTTTTCAAGTGCGCTTAATTCTGCTGCAGCTTTCTTGTCCACGGGTTTCATCTCTTGCACTGACAACCCTGCTCCCGTCGCATTAGCAAATGCTTTTCGCCTTCGTATCGGCGTTGCCAGGTATTCGAACTGGGGAACATCGGCAACCGCCGCGGCCGCTTCATCATTGTCCACCGAGTTGCCACCAGGATCGGCCAGGTTCAACACAGCGACCGATCGCAAGCCATCTCTGACGCTACGCGCTTCATCTACTAGGGATGCCATATCGCTTAGCGCCCATACGTCATAGGAACGAGGAGCAAAGGGCACCAACAGCACATCGCTCAACACCAAAGCCGCTCGCAGGGCCGTTGAGTCACGACCGCCGGCATCAATGATGATGTCATCGAACTTGGCCATCTGCTGCTGTACCTGGCTCCGCAGCGTCGGCCCATCAGGGTATGTCGCGCAGGCGATACCAGGGCTCACCCCATTCTCTGCACGGATGCTGATAGCTGTCTGTGCCGTGCCTTGGCGATCACCATCGATCAGCCATACGTCGCGCCCCGATAGGGCTCGAGCAATCGCCAAGCTAACTGCAAGCGTGGTCTTACCAACCCCACCTTTCGTGTTGCCTACAGTAATTATCATGATAGACCTTTTTTAATATTAAAAACGGTTTACTTTTATACCCTATACGATTTCTTTGTCAACCCAATGCCTTTTCATAAGCCCCTAAATGCTATCCTTGCCCTTCGGGAAAGCCATCGCGGAGGAGGCACATGCCGATGGAATACGGCCGCCAGGGCCGCAAGGTACTTCGCTCCAAGACGCGCTCAGGGCGACTCGTGAGGCTGGGAACAGCCAGCCTCAAAGAGCAGCCTTTCGCGTCACGAGAAAAAGTCCAAGAGACCCACTCAAAGGCAAACGCCGCATCCAGGGAAACTATACGTAAGCATCGCGCCGAGCTGCTTGGCGAAGACTGATGGCCCTGCCACGGCTCTCTCGCTGTCATGATGGGACACAATGGCTGCACTGCACTCCCACCGACCGTGCGAGTCGATGAATTCAGGTTTCTCCGGTGACCTTGCCTAGGCATTCCCAAAAGTGTCACACTAAGTGTTATACTTAGTCATGGCAGGATGCACGTGAGGATCTTCAAGAACGCCTGGTTCGAGCGCTTCGCCCGTAAGCAACGAATCGGCGATGATGCGCTACGCGAAGCCATCCAGCGGGCCGAGCAAGGCCTGGTAGATGCCGATCTTGGTGGCGGAGTCATCAAGCAGCGCATCGCTCGCCCTGGCCAAGGCAAGTCCGGCGGGTATCGCACGATCATCCTATACCGCCAGGAGAGCCGCGCCTTCTTCGTCTTCGGCTTCGCGAAAAACCAGCAGAGCAACATCAGCGATGAAGAGAAGGTCGCCTTCAAGCAAGCAGCACAGCACATCCTGTCGCTGTCTGATGAGCACCTGGACGCGATGATCGAGAAGGGGCAGTTTTCGGAGGTGGATGACAATGGCTAAGCAGTATCGTAGTGACGCCCTCGCCGCGATCCATGAAACCATGGAGGCGCTGCACGAGGTCGGTGCCATCGACAAGCAGACCATGCGTGACTTCGATGAGACCTGCCTCACACCGGTGAAGACCCTGTCTCCTGAGGAGATCCGCGCCCTGCGTGAGCGTGAGCACTTGTCCCAGCCGGTGTTTGCCCGCTACCTCAACGTCAGCAAGAACCTGGTCTCCGACTGGGAGCGCGGCGTGAAGCGACCTGGTGGTCCGGCGTTACGCTTGCTGACGCTGATCGAGAGGAACGGCATCCAGGCCGTCGCCTAAACCTCCCGCCCCACGGCCGGCGCCTCCTGCCAGGATCGCAGCTCTTCCAGCTCGGGAGCGTCCGGATCGCATTCAGCCAGCAGCTGCTCGAGCTTGGGGTGGTTCACGGCCTTGGCCAACCCTTCGCGCTCCAGGGAGGCATTCAGCGTCACCCGGCTGACCCCGAAGTGCTTGGCCACCTCGGTCTTGGTGATCTCGGGGTCGGCCAGCATCGCCGCCGCCTTGCGCACGTCTGCCGCTGACATGACGGGACGGCGTCCTCCCTTGCGACCGCGGGCTCTGGCCGATGCTAGGCCAGCCAGGGTCCGTTCCCGGATCAGGCTGTGCTCGAACTCCGCCAGGGCGCCGAAGATGTGGAACACCAGCTTGCCCCCGGCACTGGTGGTATCGATCGCCTCGGTGAGCGACCGGAAGCCCACACCGCGCTCGTTCAGCTCGTGGATCAGCTCCACCAGATCCTTGAGCGAGCGAGCCAGCCGATCGAGCTTCCACACCACCAGGGTGTCGCCGTCGCGCAGGGTGCGCAGGCAGGCCTGCAGCTCAGGGCGCTCTCGCTTGGTGCCGGTAACACGCTCCTCGAAGACCTGCTCACAGCCAGCCTCCTCGAGGGCGTCACGCTGCAGCTGGGGGTTCTGGTCCTGGGTGCTGACGCGGGCGTAGCCGATGATCATGCGCCACCTCCCGGCGTGGCCATGTCATCCTCGAGGCCCAATACCTCCCAGTCCTCGACGCCCACCGGCTCGAACGGCTCATGGTACCCCTCCACCGAGCCCTTCAGGCGCCCACGGGGGCTGTCGGGGATAGCCCGCTCGATCCTCGGTTCTCCGTTTTTTCGTATCATCGTGCCACCCTATAGAAAACAAACCTTGGGTTTCTTTACATAATGACGTCATGTTGGTGGTCATGCCAGGACAAGATACCCGCAGCTGGGTTGGCCTACTGGTCATCGCCCACGCGCAGTAAGATGAAGTCAAACTCCTTGGCTGTGATACCCGCATGACTCGCACCTACCATGACCAGCCCTGTTTCCAGCTTCGGCTCGTGGCCGAGAAGGACGTCGTTCTGGGGCCCGGCAAGGCCGACCTGCTCGACCGGATCGACGCCTGCGGCTCGATCTCCGCCGCGAGTCGTGAGCTGGGCATGAGCTACAAGAAGGCCTGGCAGCTGATTGACACCATGAACCGGCACTTCCCCTCTCCCTTGATTACTACCGCGGCTGGTGGAGCCGAGGGGGGAGGGGCCCAGGTGACACCTCTCGGGCGCCAGGTACTCGACCATTACCGCGCCTTACAACGTCGCCTGGACCGTGACGTCTGCGAACATGCCGACGCCTTATTGAAGCTCATGCGACCCGACGCCTTAGCTGCTGAAGACTGAGTAGCCAATGGCTTGGCAAACCGGCAGCCGCTCGTTACAGTACCGCTATGTTCATTTGTACATAACGGTGCCCGTATGCCCTCATTCGACGCTACAACTCATCGCCTGGCTCGCTGCGGGCTGCTGGCCCTGACATTACTCGGTACCGTATCGCTAGCTCAGGCGGCGACCCTGCAGGTGTCTGCGGCAGCCTCCATGACCGACGCCATGGATGACATCATCGAGGCTTACACGTCGGAGCATCAGGACCTCACCATCGTGCCGGTCTATGCCTCGTCGTCCACGCTGGCTCGCCAGATCGTGAATGGTGCCCCCGCGGATCTGTTCATCTCCGCCAATATCAGCTGGATGGATTGGCTCGAAGAGCAGGGTGTCCTGCTTCAGGAACGCGCCAACCTGTTGCAGAACCGCCTCGCCCTGGTGGCCCCCTCCAGCAGCGAGATCCACGACTTCATCCCGGGTGAAGACGGGGTTCTCATGAGCCTACTCGGTTCGGGCGAGCGCCTGTCGGTTGGCGATCCCGACCATGTGCCGGCGGGCATCTATGCCCGGCAGGCCATGGAGGCACTCGGCGAGTGGCAAGACCTCGAGGATCGCTTGGCCCGTGGCAATGACGTACGAGCCGCACTGGCCTTGGTGGAGCGTGGCGAAACCCCCGTCGGCATTGTCTACCAGACCGACGCCGAGGCGAGTGACGCCGTGCGTACCCTGGGCCTGTTCCCTCTGGATACTCATGAGCCCATCGTCTATCCGGTCGCTCTGATCGATGCCGAAGACAACGCGGCAGCGGCAGCCTTCCGTTCCTGGCTGGAAAGCGAAGAAGCGAGAAACATCTTCGCAACACACGGCTTCTCGCCTGCCGACACCTCCCGCTAAGCGAGGCAGGCGATGCTGACTCCGGCCGAGTGGGAAGCCATTCTCCTCAGCATGAAGATCGGTATCAGTGCCGTGGTATGGATTCTGCCGCTGGGTATCGCCATCGCCTGGCTATTGGCACGCCACGAGTTTCGTGGCAAGGCGCTGCTCGATGGACTCGTGCACCTGCCCCTGGTGCTGCCCCCCGTGGTAGTTGGCTACCTGCTGCTGGTCACGATGGGTCGCCAGGGCTGGCTGGGCCGCTGGTTACACGATCTGTTCGGTATTGGCCTGCCCTTCACTTGGCAGGGCGCTGCCGTGGCCAGCGGCGTGATGGCTTTCCCCCTTTTGGTACGTGCCATCCGCCTCTCGCTGGAGGCAGTCGACCCCAAACTGGAAGCCGCAGCCAGTACGCTGGGAGCCGGCCGCTGGAGGATCTTCGTGACCATCACTCTGCCGCTGGCCATCCCCGGTCTACTCACCGGCACCCTGCTGGCCTTTGCGCGAGCCCTCTCCGAATTCGGCGCGACGATCACCTTTGCCTCCAACATCCCCGGCGAGACACGTAACCTGCCGCTGGCCCTGTACACCCTGATTCAGTCGCCCGGCCGAGAAGCCGCCGCCGCTCGACTGTGCCTGCTGGCGATCATCATCGCCATGCTCTCTCTGCTGGCCTCCGAGTGGCTGGCCCGCCATGCGCGCCATCGTCTGCGCGAACGTGACGCCTGAGGAGTCTCTCATGGATGCCACCCTGGGCCGGGGCATGCCCACCTCGACGAGGCACGAACACGGCTTGCGGCTGGATGTGAGCAAGCAGCTGGGCACTTTTACGCTGGACGTTGATCTGGCGCTTCCGACTCACGGAGTGTCAGCCTTTTTTGGTGCCTCCGGAAGCGGCAAGACGAGCCTGCTGCGCCTGATTGCCGGGCTGGATCGTCCTGACAAAGGCGTCATACAGGTTGGCGAGCGCTGCCTGGTGGACACCTCTCGTAGCCACTTCCTGCCGCCACATCGTCGACGGGTCGGAGTGGTCTTCCAGGAGGCCAGGCTATTTCCTCACTACCGAGTACGGGGCAATCTCACCTACGGTATGCCGGCGTCGGCCCGTTCACGCTTCGATCCGATCGTCGACCTGCTGGGCATCGGGGATCTGCTGGATCGCATGCCGGGGATGCTCTCGGGCGGCGAGGCCCGGCGTGTTTCCATCGGCCGAGCGCTGCTGACCGACCCGGAACTCTTGCTGATGGATGAGCCGTTGACCGGGTTGGATGGTCCGCGCAAGCAAGAGCTGCTGCGCTACATCCTGTCGCTGACCCGCGACCTTGAAATCCCCATCGTCTACATCAGCCATGACCCCAAGGAGATCAGCGCCATCGCCGATCATCTGGTGCTGATCGACAACGGCACGATCGCCGCCAGCGATAGCCTGGACAGAGTGCTTAACCGCATCGACCTGACGGCACAGGTGGGTGGCTTCGATGCCGCCTCGGTGCTCGACACGCGAGTCGCCAGCCATGATCGTGAGTACGCTCTCACGCACCTGGACCTTGGCGATGACCAGACGTTGGTGGTACCGCAAATCGAGGCCCAGGTGGGGGCCAGATGCAGAGTCAGAGTACCGGTGCGCGACGTGGCTCTGGCACTCTCGGAGACTGCCCAAAGCAGCTATCGCAACCACCTTGACGCTGTCATCAAGCAAGTCGGCACCCTGCAGGACAACCCGACCTCGATTGAGCTGCTGCTGTGTGTGGGCGGACACCACCTGCGAGCACGCCTGACATGGAAGTCCTATGACGAATTAGGGCTCAGGCAAGGCATGCCGGTGAAAGCCCTGATTCGCTGCGTGGCTTTCGACATGCGTCATTAGGCGCCGGAGGTCAAAGCGGACCAGAAAGCCAGAAACAAAACCCACCTTTCCTGTGCGTAGAAATGTTTACGCTATTTCTTTACAGAAACCCGCCCTTCCTGTCATTTTCAGATGTCATTTTCAGAAGGCGGCTGCACGGACTGTCAGGAGCCGGTTGCACTGTGGTCTGGGGTATCGGGCTATCTGTCTTTCAAGGCGGCGTAGAGGGCTGTCTTGCTGACCTTGATGCGTGCAGCCGCCTCGCGGACGTTCAGCCCATTAGCGAGGTGGTCTCTCGCCCGCTTCAGCTTGTCATCGGTGACGACGGGCTTGCGTCCCCCTTTGCGCCCACGGGCGGCAGCAGCGGCCAGCCCCGCCTTGGTGCGATCACGGATCAAGTCGCGCTCGAACTGCCCCAGGGCGCCGAACACATGGAAGATCAGCCGCCCACCGGGGGTGGTGGTGTCGATGGCTTCGGTCAGTGATCGGAATCCGACACCACGCGCTTCCAGGGTGCTAACCACCTCGATCAGATGCGGCAGCGAGCGTCCCAGTCGATCCAGTCGCCATACGACCAGCACATCCCCGTCGCGTAGGAACTCCAGGGCGGCCGTCAGGCCGGGGCGTTCCGCCTTGGCCCCGGAGACGGTGTCATCGAAGATTCGCTCGCACCCTGCATTGAGAAGCGCATCGGTCTGCAAAGCGGAGTCCTGCTCCGCCGTCGAGACCCGCGCATAGCCGATCAGTGCCATGGACCGCCCTTTTGTCCGTTTATCCGTCCGTCTATCTTATTGTCCGACAAACCATCAAACAAGCCTGTTATCGGACAATGTCCGGATTGGCCGTCTAACGATTGTTTTACGGACAATACTGCCTCCCCCAAGGATTGGACAATATAACTTCCGATGAGGCGTAATTCCTTCAATCACTGACCCAGGAGCTCGGACGCGGATGATGGCCCGGCCCGAGCTTAGATAACTTGCCAAGTGATCCAGAAGATGGGGCTACCACAGCGCTGATGCTGCCCAAGCAACCATTAGAGCCAATAGGTGGGCCAGCGGCGCTCTGTTCCGAGGTTGTTGATCAACAGCGCCACCAGAACCAGGCTGATCGAGCCTGCCACCACCGGCATCAGCAGGAAGTCATAGCCAATAGCACCAGACATCATTACCACCAGTGGATTGGCGCCCGCGGGAGGATGCACTACCCGCAGTGCCTGCATGGCGGCGATAGCTACGCCGACACCGACTGCCATGGCCAGCGGTCCCGCGCCTAGCAGCTGCATGACGACTAAGCCCATCAGCGCCGAAATCAGGTGCCCGCCGATCACGTTACGGGGTTGAGCCAGCGGTGCGCCCGGGGCGGCGAACAACAGTACGCAGGTGGCACCGAAGGGGGCCATGAGCAGTGGCACCTCGGTGAGCCAAGTCAGCCAGGCTACCAGACCAATGCCGCTGATGCCGCCCACCAGGCCGGTAAGGATCTGGATGCCGTCAGCGCGCGCCGGTTGGGTGCCGCCTCCTTTCATCTTGTGGATCATGGAATACCTCATTAGCTTGTGTACAGACAAGTCTGTACAGTAGTAGAATTAGTGACTCGAAGCAAGGCACCAAATGCGAGGAGTTTTATTCATGGCCAAGCGCGACGACATTCTGGCTACGGCTACACGCCTGTTCGGAGAATACGGCTATCAGGCAATCGGCGTGGATCGAATCCGAGACGAGGCCGGCGTCTCGAAGATGACGCTCTATAACCACTTCGCCAGCAAGGAAGCGCTGGTGGAGGCGGTGTTGAAACAGCGGCATGAGCGTTTCATGGCATCCCTTAAGGCTGCCGTGGGGGATCGGGAAACAATTCAGGAAAGACTACTTGCCGTCTTTGACTGGCATGCCCGCTGGTTCGCCTCCGAGCAGTTCCACGGATGCATGTTTCTCAGAGCGACCGAAGAGCACGCCCGGGAGCCGGCCTCTTTGCTGTTGCTCTCGCGTTGGCACAAAGATGAAGTGAGGGGGCTGATCGAAGGAATTTTGGCGGAACAGTGTGACAAACCAGATGCGCACCTGGCACGCCTCGTGCAAATAATGCTGGATGGTATGATAGTCAATGCTTACCTGTTCGGTTCCGAAGCCGTGGACGATGCCTGGGTGGCGCTTGCGCCATTGCTGGCACTGGACGCCCGGCCGTTGGTGCGTGAAGGCGGAGCGGAATGGGCGATCTCTTGAGGGCAGAGCCGTCGAGCCGTTCAATGGCAGCAGAGTGAAACGGTGGTAAAGAGAGTTGTCTTGATGGAAAGCGATAGACTTGCCTCGCGTTTTTACCCTTGTCACGCTGCCCGACGAAGCGCTTAGATTGATCGAAGAATGAAGGCTGAATCACGCACCCCGATCATGTTATTTTGCTTAACCACATTGATGTTGTTGGAGTAACGAATGGATGTCTGGCTTTGGTTGACCTACGTGGGTGTAATCACAGCGCTGATCAGTTTTCCCGGGCCCGTGGCGCTGCTCTGTGCCACGCATGGTCTGCGTTTTGGTCGTCGGAGCGCCCTGGCCACAGTATTGGGAGGCACATTGGCTTCACTGATCATGATGGTGCTGTCAGCGATGGGGCTGGGAGCGATCCTGGCCACGTCGGAGACCGCCTTCCTGCTGCTCAAGCTGGCGGGGGGCGCCTATCTGGTCTTTCTAGGCATCCAAGCTTGGCTGAGTCAGCCGATAACACCGGCCGGTCCGACTCAGGAGGTCGCGGAAAACAGGCCGATCAGGGCACCGGCGAGTCAGTTATTTCGTCGCGGCTTTGCGGTGGGCATCAGCAACCCCAAGGACTTGCTGTTCTTTGCCGCGCTGTTTCCCAACTTCATCACTGTGGGAGAGCCTCAGCTGATACAGTTCATGATATTGGCACTGACTTGGCTGGTCGTCGATATCGCCATGATGTCGGGATATGCCGTGGTGGGCTCAAGCGTCGGGCGCTGGCTGGGCTGCCCGCGCCGCATGCGACTGTTCAACCGGGCCAGCGGTGGCGTATTCATCGCCGCGGGCGGGGCACTGGCGGTGTCCAGTCAGTAGGGCAATCATGCCTCATTGGGTTGTCGTATCAGGCGGAGCAGACAGGGCTCAAGCCCTGGTTCACGAGTGGTGACACTGATGCTGGGCAACATTAATTACACGGACCTCGACAATTAATGAAAAAACAACATTATTATCTTCTCGATGTTTTCACTGACCGAGCATTTTCTGGAAACCCGCTCGCAGTATTTCCGCAATCCGGCGGGCTAGATTCCAACAAGATGCAGGCCATAGCCAACGAATTGAACCTATCCGAGACTGTCTTCGTTAGCGAGGCGATTGCTCCAGCGTGTTACCCTATCCGCATCTTTACGCCAACCATGGAACTGCCCTTTGCCGGTCATCCGGTGGTAGGCACCGCCCACTTACTGGCGGAGCTCGACATGGCCAAGCGTGACCGCCCACTTACGCTGGAAGCTGGTGTCGGAGCCTTGGTGGTGAACTACGACAATGACCTGGTAAAGTGGACCCCATCGTCAAGACAGAAAACGTCCCGATTTAAGTTATCGTCTCGGCCTTGGCTGCAGCTGCACAGCGCTGCCCTGTGTCATGGTCCTGAGCGGTGTCACGTTGATGACCAAAGTGATCGGGAATGGCGGCACCGCCGCCAGTCCCCAACGCATACACGGTGTCCGGGGTCTGGTTCTCCAGCGACTGGTGAGGCCGCTGGGCGTTGTAGAACGAGAAGTACGCGGATAGGCCGAGGGTCAGCTCTCCCAAGCTCGCATAGCCCTTCACATACACGTCCTCGTACTTGACCGTCCGCCATAGCCGCTCGACGAAGATGTTGTCGAACGCGCGCCCACGGCCGTCCATGCTGATGGCGACGCCGGCTTGCTTGAGCACCCCCGTGAAGGCCTGGCTCGTGAACTGCGAGCCTTGGTCACTGTTGAAGATCTCCGGCGTGCCATGTAGCCGCAGGGCGCTTTCCAAGGCGTCGACGCAGAAGGACGCCTCCATGGTATTGCTCACCCGCCAGCTGAGCACCTTGCGGCTATACCAGTCGATGATGGCGACCAGGTACACGAAGCCGCGCGCCACCCGAATGTACGTCACATCGGTACTCCACACCTGATTGGGGCGTGTGATCGACACGCCGCGCAGCAGGTACGGGTAGACCTTGTGCTCAGGATGCGGCCGGCTGGTCATGGGGCCCGGCGCCATACCTGCCAACCCCATGCCGCGCATCAGCCGCTGCACGCGCTTGCGATTGACGCGAAAGCCATGGCGACCGAGTTCCACGACCATCCGGCGGCTACCGTAGAACGGCCATTGCGTGTAGATCTCATCGATCGCATGGCAGAGTTCGACATCCTGCTCGGAAGGCTCCGTTGGCTGCCGTTGAGCGTAAACGGTGGACCTGGCGACCTCTGCCAGGGCGCACTGGCGGAGCAGCGGCACTCGGTCGGCCGCGTCGATCCAGCCGCGGCGGATCATGGCAGGTTGATTCCGGATTTTTTTTCAGCGCCCTGCGGAGCGTCACCATGCTGATGTTTTTCCCGGTCTCTTCCTGAAAGCGGGCATGCAAGGAGCGGAGCTGGTGGGGCTGTTCGGCGACAAGTTCCTGCAGCCGATGGTGGTCGTCGTCATCCAAGGCCGGCGTGCGGCCACTGCGCGGCTTGTCGATCAGCCCATCAAGCCCTGCTACCTCCCACTGTTTGAGCCATCGAGATACGGCATCGCGGCGGACCTGCAATATCTCACAGATCTGAGCGATGGTATGACCTTGATCGCTCAGCAAGATGGCATGCGCACGTCGACGTAGGGCGCGCTTCTCACCATGGTGATAGGCGGAGGACAGCGTCTGCTGCTCAGACTCAGTGAGAGGTGCAACGAAGCGCCTTGCCATGGTTCCGTCCGTGTCAGTTATCCTACATACATTATGCACGAAAACTTTCGGTTAGGCACTTAGCCGTGTCGATCACGCTGATCGTCTGGGCATACTGCATGGATCGGAAAAATGATGTCAGGACGAGCCGCCATGATGAATCGGACCCGAGGGCATGATGAATCGGACCCGGAAGAAGCTCCCTTCACCTCCTTCCTGAGTGGCGTTGTCCCAACGTAACAACGCGGTGTCTCACTGGCACACCATGCGTTCGCTCCTGCGGATCCGGCCTCTCGGCCGGCGCTGTCCTTTCAGAACAGCAAACGGGTTCGCTCTGGCTCACCCGGTGCCCCTCTCGGGGCACTGTGTGCTACGCACACGGCGACGCTCCACGCGTCGCTCGCGCCTTCGCCGCGCCAGGCAGTCCTCGCGGTCCTCCGGACCCCTCCGACTGCTCCGCCGCATCCGCGTCGGCTATGTTTCACTCCTACGGAGCGCTACATAGCCGACGTATCATGGTTTTCAGCATTTTCACGCACAAACGCAAATATTTACACCGTAGCGAATTCTGTGCTACCTTGCTGGTGCATGATCGACGCACGAGTGGAGGAGCGTCGGGGCATTAGCCCACTGCGGGGTTAGCACTACCGCAGTAGTCCACTGAAGCGTTGACGTCATCGAGAGATGAGCCCCACGGGGTGCCCAGCCGCGTCAGCTGTGGATGCCTAATCGGCTGAGACGATAGCCGCGCGAGAGGCGCGAGACGATAGGGCATCGAGAGGATGCCAACGTGAGAGCCGCTATCAGCGGCTCGGGTAGGCAGCGGCAGCTGCCGCGTGGTTGCAGATCCGAGATCTCAGCTACGCGACGAGTCCGACCCGACAACACGCAAAAACGAAACGGGGCCAACGGCACCGACACAGGTGTCGATGAGGAGTCGCCCTCATTGTTCTAACGACACCGAGGACAGGATAGTCCTATGGACGAACAGCATGCGTCAGCCACCGTCGCTCGCCTCCAGGCAGACGCGGCGGAAAACCGTCGGCGCCCCTACTCTCGCCGCTCTCGCCTCGACCGTTTCGAGGATGACCTGCTGACGCTGCACGCTGCCGGCGCTCGTGTCGTGGACCTGCAGCGCTGGTTAAAAGAACAACGCATCGTCGTTGCACACAGCACCATCAGCCGCTGGCTCGAGAAGCGCGGAATTTACGAGCGAGTAGACGTCTAATGGTCAGCTTTGCTAAGGGTAAAACCCAAGCCGGAAAACTCATTAAAGAGATCCAGGGAAAAGATGGCCTGGAATCCGTCGGCACCGTCAGAGACTTCGAACAACGACTGACCGTCACTGCAAACTTCATCCGCGAACATCGTCACGAAAAATCGCTCGACCTCCCTCGCGATCTTCGCTCGATGACAAGAGAGCAAGCCATCGCTTATCTCCACTATCGCTCAGAAACGTCTGTCGACGGCAAGTTCATCTCCCAGAGCACACTCAACATGGACCGCCAGGCTCTGGAAGCGATGCTTCGGCATACCGGTGAGTTGGATAAGGCCTCCAGCTTGCCGATCGTAAGAACCGAAGCAGCCACAATGTCGCAGAGCCGCCACTACACTGACATCCAGGTCACGAAAGTTATGGCGCACCAGACATCTCATAATGCCATAGCCAGCGAACTCGCCTACCGCTGCGGCTTACGTGCTCACGAACTCCTGACCCTGCGCCCTAAAGCAGAGCAGCCGCCTGACCAGCGCCCCACCAAGACAATCAGCGAGCACAAATTCGCCGGACGATCAGGTGTCAGCTACACCGTGATCGGCAAGGGCGGGCTATGCCGCGAAATCAAGATTCCAGAGCCTCTCGCCGATCGCCTGGCGTCTCTCCGGCTCGACACTCCTCGTTTCGTTAACGACCGTGACATCCACTACTACAGCCACTACGCCATCGCCGGTGGCAACGCCTTCAGCTCCTCGTTTACCCGCGCCTCGCAGCGGGCTATTGGTTGGAGCGCCGGAGCGCACGGGCTACGCCATACGTATGCGCAACAGCGCATGGCTGAGCTTCAGGAGCACGGCCTCGACCGTGACGAAGCGCTGCTGGCTGTCTCACAAGAGCTTGGCCATTTCCGCCCTGATATCACCCTGGTATATCTACGATGAAGAAGCTGTTCTCCTCGGCCTCCCAAGAACGTCTCATCGCCAGCGAGGCCCGAGCAGACGCCGCTGAAAGGCGCGCAGAGCAAGCCGAACAGGCTCAGCGCGAGGCAGAGCACGCCCTACAGGACACACAGTCGCAGCTGACTACTGCCGAACAGCAGCTACAGCAACTCATACAGGCCTGGAGAAAGGAACAAGCGGTACAACAGCAGCGACAAGCCCGTGCTGACGCAGTTGAACTGCGTGCTCAACGCGCGGAGGAAGAGGTTCGTGCAGCCCATCGCAAGAAGCGCAATGCCGAGCAAACCCTGACACGCTGGCAAAGGAAGCAGGCACAAACCAAACTGGCACGTCTGTCGGCGCTACTCGACACGCTCAACCATGATGAGCTCGAAGACGCTTTTTTCCGTGTACAGAATGCGCTCGCCAACCGCTCCCGTGACCGCGCGGACAGCGGCCTCAATGCTGGAGAGCCCGTTTGGGAATGAATCAAGGCATACTGGCCATCCTCCTGCTGCTTGTCGCCCTGCTCTCTATACTGCTGCTGTTCCGTGGCGGCTTTCTTTAGACACGCCACCGTGACAAGCGGGAGCAGTCCCACGCTCAATCGGGCCCGGCGACTCAGTGCCGGCGGCGTGTGATCAGCACAATGCCACCCGTGACGATCGTCGCGACCATGACCAGGAGAATCGGCGACACGCCGAGCAAGAACGTCCAGAGATCCGTCATCCCCCCAGCATAGCGTCCCACGTCATCCTTCAAACCCCGCTGCGGCGGGGTTTTTCGTGCCTGGACACCGGCGACACGCCCTACTGCCGGGATATTTCGTAGCATATCCGTATTTTGTATTGTATTTTGTACCGTATAGAATATAATATGAAATACGATATACGATACAGACGAGAGGGATACGATATGGCACGCACCGGGATCACCTACGAGCAAGTCGCCACTGTCGCCGATGCCCTGGTGGGACAGGGCGAGAAGCCCAGCATCCAGCGCATTCGCGAGCAGCTGGGCACCGGCTCGCCCAACACCATCCACCGCCACCTCAAGGCGTGGCGAGCCACCCAGGCGCCGGCCGAGCGCCGCGCTGCCCGTCTGCCGGATGAGCTGGCCTCCGCCCTGGCCGAGGAGCTGGAACGCCAGGCCGCCGCGGCACGCGCCGAGGCCGAGGAGAACGCCCTGGAGGCGCAACATACCGCCGATGAGCTCGCCGCCACCGGCGAGCAGCTGGAGGAGCAGGTCGAAGAGCTGAGTGGTCGGGTGGAGGCCCTGGAGAGCGAGCGTGATCACGTCACCGGCGAGCGCGACGAGGCGCGTAACGCTCTGGTCGAGTTTCGCGAGCGGGTGCGGGAGCTGGAGACTCAGCGTGACGAGGCTCGCCAGCTCCTGGCCGAGTCCCGTAACCGGGTGATCACTCTTGAGGAGCAGCGCAACGAGGAGCGGGAGACGCGCATCGCGGCACAACACGAGCTCAAGCGGATCGACCAAACCCGTATTGAGGCCGAACGCGCCCTGGCGGTGGCCGAAGCCCGCACTGAGGCCGCCCAACAGCAGGCTGAAGAGCGCGCCAAGACGCTCGAGGAGGAGCGGCAAGCCCGTCAGCAAGACGCCCAGGGACACCGCCAGGCCCTGGTCGAACAGCGTGACGAGTACCGGGAGCGCCTGGCCGCCTTGGAAAAACAGCTCCAGGCCGCCCAGCAACGCGCACAGGAGGCCGAAAAGGGTCGGACCAAGGCCGAGGTGCAGGGTGAGGCCCTAGCAGCCCGTATGGAGGCCCTGGAGAGCCGCCAGGAGAAACGTCGGGAGGAAGATCAAGGCCAGCTGCCGCTGGGGGAGTAGAACCAGGTCCTGGAGTGGCTCCTTGGGCAGCGTCAGCGATAGACCTTGCGACGATGGGGGATCCGTACCACCAGGATGCGGATTCCGCCTCCTTGAGGCCGTCAATGACGAGGTAGCGCCACAGATATTTAGCTTTAGCCGTCGAGCGTGGATGGCCCTCCTTCCTGCTAAACCTAGGCGCGTAGCGCCTTCGTTCTCGCACGGGGTGGGAGTGCGGCCCTCTGAAGCTTGTCACTTTAGCGGCCAGGCTGCGCCGTTCAGGGCGCGCAGCCGCGAAGCGGCTCGAAAGCGCCCGTTAGCCGCGCCTTTGGCGCGTCATCGTCTAGGCCCGCGCAGCGGGGGCGGAGCGAGGGACGAGCGGAGGGTAGGCGAGCGCGTAGCGGGGGCGGAGCGA